>DMJJ01000018.1 GCA_003452185.1 Verrucomicrobiales bacterium
CTCGTGACCTCGGTCGCTACAGTTGAAATGCGCGGGCCCCGGCTGGCCGCCGTCGCCCCCTCTCCCGCCTCCTGTAGACACCGACGTCAGGAGGTGTGGCTCGCGCCGAGCGAGCCTTTCCTGGTACGGGTGTCGTGGCGGGAGGCTCGAGACGCCTTTACGCGGAGGCACGCCGGAGGCGGTCCGCGATCCCGGCCCACTCGGGGCCCGGGGGGACGGCTTCCACCACGACCAGGTCGGCCTGCTCCTCGTCGCACCGATGAAGCTCGGCATAAAGGGCCCGGGCGAATGCCTCCGGATCGTGCGGGATGACGCTCACGTGGACCGCCTCACCAAGCCCCACCGGGACGCGGGTGTGGCTGATGAGGTGGATCCGCCGGAACCCGGGCTGAAGTCTCCGAAGCCGTGCGGCGAGGTCCGCCTCGCCTTTCCATTCCCAGGTCTCGAGCCGCGCCCGCGGGGCGTAGTGTCGCGGGAGTTGGCCGGGGCTTCGCAGCGGCCCGGAGGACTCGGCTGGGTTGCCAGATCCGTCGTCGGCCGGGGCGGCAAGGAGCTCCCTGAGGGCGGTCTCGTGGATCATCCCCGGCCGAAGCAGGCGCGCCACCGGAGTGGAGAGGTCGATCACGGTCGATTCAATCCCCACCTGGGACTGTCCTCCCTCGACCACCAGGGGGATGCGGTCTCCGAGGCTTCGGAGGACATGGTCGGCGTGGGTGGGAGAAAGCTCGTTGGCCCGGTTGGCGCTCGGGGCGGCGAGCGGGAATCCGCACCCCTGGATGACCGCCTGCATGAAGGGGTGGGAGGGCCACCGGATCCCGACCGTGGGCCCCCCGGCTGTCACGATCTCGGGCACCCGGGCCGACTTGGGAAGGACGAGGGTCAGCGGTCCGGGCCAAAAGGCCGCGGCGAGCCGTTCGGCCGGGTCCGCCCACTGAGCGACGCATTCGAGCGCCATCGGCTTTCCGACCACGTGCAGAATAATCGGGTTGTGGGCGGGGCGCCCCTTGGCCTCGTAGATGCGTCGGACCGCCTCAGGATTCCAGGCGTTGGCCGCGAGTCCGTAGACCGTCTCCGTCGGGAGTGCCACCACCTCCCCCTTGCGAAGGGCTTCCACCACCTCGGCCACCGCGTTGGCAAAGAGCTCCGGGGTGTGGGTCTGGAGCAGGCGGGCTTGTTGGCCGGCAGGAGGTTGGGAATGCGGGGAGGGCACGGAATCAGGGCTGGGGAGAGGGGGGTACAAAAACTAGCGGGTTTTGGGATGACACACAGATTCGCATCGCCAAAACCCGCCACTCCCTCCCACACAGGAGGAAAAAATCGCCAGCTGAATTTCGACACACACCCGTTCTGTGGGTGGTTGGCGAAAGATCCGGGCTGACTTGATTTCAACGTGCCTCACCCCCATGGAATCGTCAAACGGTTTCATGCCGGGAAACGGGGGCTGGCTCAGGGGGTCGGGGTGGCCAGGGCGGCTGGTGCCAAGGGGTTGGGCTGGGGGGTGAGCCGCTTGAACAGAACTTTGGATTTTCGTCCGCTTTGCTCATACTTCTCGCGACGCCCCTGGGGAAGCATGTCGGTGGTCCCCTCGACGAATCCCCCCTTGCTCTGAAAGTACATGAAGGCCTGGGTCGAGAGGGCGAAAAGCTCCCGGATGCCGGTTTCGCGGGCCTTGTTTTCGATGAACTGGATGAGCTTCCGGCCGATCCCCTGATTCTCGTGGCCCCGGCTGACGAAGAGGCAGGCGAGCTCGGCCATCTTCTCCTCGGGGTAGATGTGGAGGGCGACGCACCCGACGACGTTCCGGTCGAGCTCGTAGAGATAGTAGTCTCCGAGCTGCTTCTCGATGCTGGCGCGGGTCCGCTTCACGAGCTCGTCCGACTCGACCGAGTTCTTGATCAGGAGGAGGATGCTCCGGATGTCCTTCCGGAGGGCGGGCCGCACCTGGCTGTACTCGTTCGCGTAGATGAGGGTGCCGATCCCGTCGTTGGAGAAGACCTCCGCCAGCAGGGCCTCGTTGACCAGCCCGTTGATGACGTGCACCCGGGGAATCCCGAGCTGGCAGGCTTGCGCGGCGTGGGTGGCCTTGGAAAGGGTTTCGGGCATGAAATCGCCGCGGCGGGTGTTGAGCTGGCTGGCGAGGGTGCTGGCGAGCATGTCGGAGATCTTCTGCCCCTGGAGGAAGAGCCCGTCGAGGGTCCCGATGAAGATCAGCTTGATCGCCTTGAGGGCGTCCGCCACGGCGACGGCCACATGGTCGGAGTTGACCCGGTAGGTGCGCCCCTCGCCGTCGAACCCGAGCGGGGGGAGGATCGGCAGGATCCCCTGGTTGAGGAGTCCCTGGAGCATCTCCACGTCGATCCGCTCCACCTTGCCGGTGTAGAGGTGGTCGACCCCGTGGAGGATCCCGAGCGGGTGGGCGATGACGGCGTTGGTCGAGACGGCCCGGAGGTCGTTGGCGGAGAGCCCCTCGAGGATCTCGTGCGTGAGGCGGTTGGCCCCCGTCAGCGCGAGCTTCAGGGTGGTGCCGTCGGTGATTCCCGTCCCCTCGAGATCGCTGGCCGTGACCCCCTGCTCAGCCGCAAGCGTCTGGATCTGGGCGGCCGCCCCGTGCACGATCACGACCCGGATGTTCAGGGAGCGGAGCACCGCGATGTCCTGGAGCAGGCTCGCGAAGATCTCGTCCATCACCACGGCGGCGTCGATGCTCAGGACGAACGTCTTTTCACGGAAGCGGGGAACGTACTGCAGGATGCCCCGGAGGTTGGTCAGCTTCATTTCGTCGTTGGCCGGCGACCTCCACGGAGGAAAATGAGGCGCCGACGCTGCGCGGACTAGTAAGCTGTTTTCACTGGTCTGCAACTCAAAACTTGACCCCGAGCCCCTTCCCGGCCTTCCGAGCCGCTTGAATTGTCGCGGGTTCGAAGGCATGGTTCCCGCGCATGGAATTGATTCGGGACATTCAGGCAGGGTGCCTCAAAGCTGGACGGCCGGCGATCTCGTTCGAGTTTTTCCCCCCGAAGACGGAGGAGGGGGAGAGAAACTTCTTTGAGCGGGTGCTGCCCGACCTCGTGGCTCTCGGGCCTGACTTTTGTTCCGTGACCTACGGGGCGGGGGGGACCACCCGCGACAAGACCCTCGGGATTGTGGAGCGGATCCAGCGGGATCACCGGCTCACGGCCATGACCCACCTGACGTGTGTCGGATCGACCCGGGATCAGCTGGTCGGGGTGCTCGAGGATGCGCGCCGTCGCGGGATCCGCAACGTGCTCGCCCTCCGGGGGGATCCGCCCGGAGGACAGGGGGAGTTTGTCCGCACCCCGGGCGGGTTTGAGTACTCGCACGAGCTGGTGAGCCTCATCCACGGGATGGGGGGCTTCTGCATCGGGACGGCGGGATTCCCCGAGGGGCACATCGCCTGCAAGGAAGGGCGCGAGGTGGACTGGGGGCGGCTCAAGTACAAGATCGACCGGGGGGCCGACTTCGTTATCACGCAGCTCTTTTTCGACAACGACGACTATTTTCGGTTCCGCGACCACCTGGCCCGGCTTGGCAACACGGTGCCGATCATCCCCGGGATCATTCCGATCCTGAGCGCCACGCAGATCAAGAAATTCACCGCCCTGTGCGGCGCCCGCATCCCGGAGAAACTCGTGTCGCAGCTCGACGCCCTGGGGACCGACGACGAGGCCGCGGTGGAGCTCGGCATCCGCTACGCCACGGAGCAGTGTGAGGGGTTGCTCAAGGCCGGGGTTCCGGGGCTTCACTTCTACGCCCTGAACAAGGCCCGCTCCACGGCGGCGGTGGTCCGCAATCTGGGCCTTGCCCGGAAGTGAACGGTTTTGCGCCGCCCGGCTGGGCGGCGGGCCGGGGGCCTTGCATGAGAGGTTCAGCCCGGGCTCGACGGCGGCTGGGCGATTTTCTTGAACTCGACCTCCCGAAGGTAAATGGGCTGGAGCTCCGCGCCCGGTGTGCGGGTCCGCCCCCGGGCGGCGAGGCGGGCGATGAACGCGGCGTCGGGGTGGAGGGCTTCGGCCTCGGGGAGCAGGCGCTCCAGATCGGGCCCCACGACACGCTCCCCCTCCTGGATCCTCCGAGCGACCTCCTGGGGTGAGGCCAGGCGAAGCGGTTCGTCGATCTCAGGCCCCGTGGTCGTGATCCGGTATCGCGCGGCGTACAGCTCCCCGCGTTGCGCGTCGAATGCGAGGGTGACCCGCCCGCGCCAGCCCGTCGCGTGGATCCCGGCCGCCAGCGCCTCGTGGCTCGGCACCCCGATGAGGGTGAGCCCCGTGGCCGCCTCCCATCCCTGGGCGATTGAGATCGCGGCGCGGATCCCGGTGTAGGAGCCGGGGCCCAGTCCCACGGCCAGCGAGGTAACGTGGGAGCGGGCGATGCCGGCCTTCTCGAGGACGCGCGCCATGAGGGCGAAGGCCCCGGTTCCCCGCCTTGGTTCCGTGCTGTCGGACGCCTCGGCCAGGGATCCCGCCCCGGCCGGGTCCCCGGACAGGAGGGCTGCGCTCCGGCGGGAGGTGGAAAACTCAAGGGCCAGTGTCGCCATAGGTCAGGGTGCGGATCTGTTCCTCCGGTGCCTCGATGTGAACCCACCACCAGCCGGCCGGCCGGGGCTCCTCCCCCAGGTCCGTGTGGCACCATCGTTCGGGCCACTCGACGACCGTGACTCCCTCGGGTGAGAAGAGGAACTCCTCCAGCCCGGCTCCGACGATCTCCGCCCGGGAGTCGAGCCGGTAGAGGTCGATGTGGTGGAGCGGGAGCCGTCCTCCGGGATAGACGTTCAGCAGGGCGAAGGTGGGGGACTGAACCCGCGTTGCGATCCCGAGCCCACGGGCGATCCCCTTCACGAGCTCGGTTTTTCCCGCGCCGAGATCCCCCTGGAGGGCGATCACCCGCCCGGAGGCCACGGATCGTCCCCAGGCCTCCCCGAGGGCCAGGGTTTCGGCCGGGCTATGCGAAGTGTACGTAGCCATGGGCCTGGAGCTCGCGGGTGCCGTGCTTGTCGCGGAGAAGGATTCCGGGCGTCGGGCGGATCCGCCCGATGCACGAGAGGGGGACTTTTGGAAACCGTTCCTTCCAGGCGTCGAGCAGCGCCACGGCGCGCCGGCTCGGGAGGGTGAAGAGGAGTTCGAAGTCCTCCCCATCGGTCAAGGCCGCCAGCAGGGCTGGCTTGGAGGAGGGGGAGGCCTTGGCCCGCAGGCGGGCTTCCCGGCTCACCGGGATTGCCTTCCCGTGGAGCTCCGCCCCGAGCCCGCCCGGGCGGAGGAGGTGGCCGAGGTCGCCGGCGAGCCCGTCACTCAGGTCGATCATCGACCCGGGCCGGAAGTGCTCCGCCAGCCATCGGGCCTCGGCGAGGCGGGGTTCGAAATCGAGGTGCCGTCCCTCGATCGACCCGCCGAGCTGCCCGGTGACAAAGAGGGCATCCCCGGGGGCTGCGCCGACCCGTGTGACGTAGCGGTCGCGGGGCGCGGTTCCCAGGAGCGAGATCGAGACCAGGAGGCCGCCAGGGTTGGTGGTGGTCTCCCCGCCCACAATCGCCACCCCGTGCCGGGAGGCCAGGCGCTCCATCCCGGCGTAGATCCCCTCGATGTAGGAGGGGAGGAACCCGGGGGGAAGCCCCAGGGTGACGAGGGCGGCCACGGGGTCGCCCGCCATTGCCGCGATGTCGCTGAGACAGCGTCCGAGCGCCTTGTGCCCCACGCGCTCGGGGGCGTGCTCCCGGGTGAAGTGAACCCCCTCGACGACGGCGTCGGTCTTGAGCAGCAGCTGGCGCTCCGGGATCGAGAGGTCGATCACCGCGCAATCATCCCCCGGGCCCACGGTGACGGCGGGCGAGGTGGGGAGCCCGCGGGTGAGCAGGCGGATCAGCTCGAACTCGTTCATGAGGGGGGAGCCCCGGCCGTGAGGCCCTGCGCGGCTAGGAAGAGGACGAAGTTGATGGTGTTGAACGTGGCGTGGGCAAGCATCGGTGCCACAACCGTCCGGGTCCGCTCATGGAGCGCGGCCAGGATGAGCCCAAAGAGGGTGAGGGGGAGAAACTTCTCCAGATCGGCATGCACGAGGCCAAAGAGGCAGGCGGAGGCCAATGCCGCGCTTCGGGGGGTCCAGAGCTGACGGAAGAAGGTGTAGAGAACGCCGCGGAAGAGCGATTCCTCCAGGAACGGGGCTCCGACCAGCGCCACGTACGCGAAGAAGACCTTCTCCAGGGGGGCGTGGGCCTGCTGCAGGATCACGAGCGGCTGCTGGAGCTGCGGCTTGTGATCCAGAAGGGTGAGGAGGCGGGTCGAGAGCCCGCTGACCAGGAGCATCGCCAGGGTGGAGGCCACCCCCACGGTGATGGCGAACAGGAGCACCTCCCCCAGGCGGGGGGCGGCCCCCCGGAGGAAGCTCCTCCAGTCGATCCCCTCGAGCTCAAGAAACCGGGTCAGCGCCCAGATCAGCCCGAGATGGAGCGAGAGGTTGCCGGCGAGGAAGAGGTAGAAGCGGGCCTGGGCCGGGGGAATCTCCCGTGCGTGCCGCGCCTCGACGAGGGTTGCGGGGAAGTGTTCCTCCAGGATCCGGCGGTTGAGACGGAGGAGCTCCCCGGGCCCCTGAGGCTGCTGGCGCGCGAGCTCCGCGACCCTCGGGGGAGCCGAGGCCAGCAGGGCGGGGGAGCGCAGCGCCGGGTTGTCCATTGCCCGGTTCAGAAGGTTCGTCAGCGCGTTCAGACCCGGTTCGTGGCTGCGGGGCTTCGCTGCGCGTGCGAGCTCCCGGATGGCCTGGAGCGTGGCCGGATCGGCCTCCCGGACCATCTCGCGCGCCACCGGGTTCGTGACCGGCTCCGTCGTCAAGACCTTCGCCAGGGCCGCCGGATCCTTGATCGTTTGTGGGGAGAGGTATGAGGTCCCGACAAACGAAGAGACGAGCACCGGGATCAGGCTTGCCACCCCCAAGGCAATCAGGATCCCGGATCCAAGCTGGAGCAGGGAGATCGGCTTCCACGGTCTGTCGGCAAACACCCGGCCAGCTAAGCGGGAACGGCGTCCGTCTGACAGTAGAAAAATTGGTATTTCCTACCCCCAAGGGATCCCTTACGGTGACGGGATGCTTCTGGAGTTCACCAAGATGAACGGCGCCGGGAACGATTTTGTGCTCGTGGACAACCGGGCCGGATCGATCCATTTGACCCCCGACCAGGTGGTCCGGCTCTGCCATCGTCAGCGCGGGATCGGGGCCGACGGGCTCCTGCTCCTGGAGCCATGCCGGAGCGGGCGGGCGGACTGGGCCTGGGCGTTTTACAACAGTGATGGCAGCATGGCCGACATGTGCGGCAACGGGGCGCGGTGCTTTGCCCGGTTCATCCAGAAGGTCACCGGGGCCTCCGGCCAGACCACGTTCGAGACCGGCGCCGGGGTCATCACCGCCACGTTCCACGGGGATCGGGTCACGGTGGGCCTCACCTCCCCCAAGGATGAGCGGCTCCGCGAGTCGGTCCCCACGACGGCCGGGAAGCTCGAGGTTCACTCGGTGAACACCGGCGTCCCGCACGCCGTGGTGTATGTTCCCGACGCCGACCAGGTGAAGGTGCAGCAGGTGGGGGCCGAGCTGCGGTACCACGACCATTTCAAGCCGCGCGGGACGAACGTCAACTTCGCCCAGGTCCTTGGCCCGGGGCTCATCCGGGTGCGCACCTACGAGCGGGGCGTGGAGGGGGAGACCCTCGCGTGCGGAACCGGGGTCACGGCCTCGGCCCTGGTCACCGCCCGGCTCCACCAGTTTCAGTCGCCGGTCTCCGTCCGGGTCCAGGGGGGGGATCTTCTGGAGGTCGGGTTCCGCGAGGAAGCGGGCCGATTCACCGAGGTCCGCCTGACCGGCCCTGCCGACTTTGTCTTCGAGGGCCGAACCCTCCTCTGAACCCCGTCAACGAACCTTACCATGCGCTCCACTTCCATGTTCAAAGGCACCTACACCGCCATCGTCACCCCTTTCCGAAACGGGAAGGTCGACTACGCCGCCCTGGAGAAGATCGTCCGGATGCAGCTCAAGGGAGGGGTCGACGGCATTGTGCCCGTCGGCACCACGGGGGAATCCCCCACGGTGAGCTTCGAGGAGCACATTGAGATCATCCGCCAGACGGTGAAGTTCGCCGGGGGCAAGGCGAAGGTCCTGGCCGGCACGGGGGCGAACTCCACCTCCGAGGCGATTTATCTCACCAAGGCAGCCGAGGAGGCGGGGGCGGATGGTTCGCTTCAGGTCGCCCCCTACTACAACAAGCCGACGCAGGAGGGGCTGTTCCAGCACTTCCACGCGATCGCGCGGGCGACGAAGCTCCCGATCATCCTCTACAGCATCCCGGGCCGGTGCGGCATCGAGATCGCGGTGGAGACCGTCCACCGCCTTGCCCAGGACAGCGTCAACATCGTCGGGATCAAGGAGGCGGGTGGCAACGCCGACCGGGTGAGCCAGCTCCGCGCCACCCTGGGCCACCGGTTCGACATCCTCTCGGGGGATGACTCCCTGACCCTCCCGTTCATGGCGGTCGGGGCCGACGGCGTGATCAGCGTGGCCTCGAATGTCATCCCGCGCGAGGTTGCCCACATGGTGGAGGCGTTCCGTCTTGGGAAGCTGGAGGCGGCCCGCAAGCTCCATCACAAGTATTACCCTGTCTTCAAGGAGCTGTTCATCGAGACCAACCCGATTCCCGTGAAGGCCGCTCTCGCTATGATGGGGGTGGTGAGCGAGGAGTATCGGCTTCCGCTCGTGGCGATGGGCGGGCGCAACCGGGCCCGGCTTGAGCAGACCCTCCGCGCCTGCGGCGTGCTCAAGGGGGAGACCGGCCGCCGGAAGGAGGTCGCCTGATGAACCCGGTTCGTGTGATCATCAACGGCTCGAAGGGACAGATGGGCCAGGCGCTCATCACGTGCGCCGGGCGGATGCCCGACATCCGGCTGGCGGGCCAGATTGATGCGGGGGACTCCCTTGCCAGCGTCATCGAGGGGGCCGACGCCGTCATCGACTTCAGTTTCCATGCGGCCACTCCCGAGGTGGCGCGGCTCTGTGCGGAGCGGCGAAAGGCCCTGGTGATCGGGACCACCGGGCACTCCGAGGCTGAGAAGGAGCAGATCCGCAGCCACGCCCGCTCGATCCCGATGGTCTGGGCCTCGAACTATTCGACGGGCGTCAACACCCTCTTCTGGCTCACGCGCAAGGCGACCGAGATTCTTGGCCCCTCCTTCGACCTGGAGGTTGTCGAGATGCACCACCGCCTGAAGAAGGACGCCCCGAGCGGCACCGCCACCACCCTGGTGGAAATCCTGGCCGATGTCCGGAAGCAGCAGCTCAAGGAGGTCCTGCGCCATGGGCGTCAGGGAATCACGGGCGAGCGGACGTCGACCGAGATTGGGATGCACGCGCTGCGTGGGGGGGATGTGGTCGGGGATCACACGGTGATCTTCGCCGCCCGGGGGGAGCGGGTGGAACTGACTCACAAGGCCTCAAGCCGTGAGACCTTCGCCAACGGGGCGCTCCGCGCCGCCGTCTGGGTGGTGAGCCGTCCTCCCGCGATCTACGACATGCAGGATGTGCTGGGGTTGAAGTGAGCCTGCCGGAGCCGATCGTGGTGGTGGCCCTGGGGTCAAACCTCGGGGACTCCCGGGGCATTCTTGAGGAGGCGTTCCAGCGCCTTCAGGCCCTTTCCCCCACGGCCATCCAGAGATCCTCCATCTGGGAGACCGAACCGGTCGACTGCCCTCCCGGATCGCCGCCGTTCGCCAACGCGGTGGTGGTGATGGGGGTGGCCAGCGGGGAAACCGCGGGGTCGCTCCTGGGGAAGCTCCAGGCCTTGGAGGTGGAATTCGGACGGAGGCCTAAGGAGGTCATGAACGAGCCACGCCCCCTCGACCTGGACCTCATCCTGTTTGGGAGGGAATGCCGAAACCAGCCCGGCCTGATCCTCCCGCACCCACGGGCCCGGCTGCGACGATTCGTGCTCGGCCCGCTCTGCGAAATCGCCCCCGAGCTTCCGTTCCCCGCCGAGGGGAAAACCGCGCGTGAGCTCCTGGCCGGGCTTCCACCAGACCAGGAGCCACGCGCAAGGTCGCGTTAGTGCCGCGGTCCGCGCGGCTCCATGGGACGCGCGAGATTCACCGTCAGATCCCGCCCGCCGACGTTCACCCCGTGCAGCGCGGTGATCGCCTTCTGGGCTTCCTCGGGAGACCCCATGGTGATGAATCCAAAGCCGCGAGGGCGGCCGGTCACCCGGTCCATCATCAACTGAACTTCCGACACCACCCCATGCTCTGAAAAGAGATCACCGAGCTCCTCCTGGGTGATTTTGAAGGGAAGATTTCCGACAAACAGCTTCGCACTCATAGCATCTCGTACAACAATAGATCTGACTCCACCCTCGGGAAGAGGCCGCGATGACAGCCCACACCGGTTGCATGCGGATTCTCTCAGGGTGACAGTCTTGGAGAATGACCGGAAACGACGGAATTTCAAGCTGAAACAGGCAATAAATGCCGCATCGTCAGCATGAATCGCGTTCGTCCCGGATCGGATGCCTCGGGGGCGGCGTGGGGCAGGGGGAGTGCGTGGGGGCCGCGGGGGGAATGTCCCCTTAGTGGGTCATGGTGTAGAACAGGATATTGATCCCGAGGGGGTAGGCTTGTTTCTCGGAAAACTCACGGAAGTAGTATTCGTTCTCTCCTTCCCGTTCCCACCCATCCCCGTTGTCGGTGTTGTGGCAGGCCAGCACCATCATCCGTCCCCGATCGTCGTAGATGGCACGGTAGTGAGGTTCCTTGGCATCGCTTCGTTCCCAGGTGACATGGGTAAACTCGCTCCGTGTCCCGACCTCGACGTTTGGGACCTGGGGTTTCTTCTTCAGGTCGAAGACGCAATGAAAAATGGGATGATCGAGGGGGAGCTCCTGCGGTTCGCGATCGGGGAAGATCCGATGCAACTCGGAAGCGAGGGCCTTCCATTCCCGCTCCCCCCAAAAGTCGTCGAACATGAGGAATCCCCCGTTCAGCAGGTGGCGGCGTAGCGCGACGACTTCCTCTTCCGCCAGGTGCATGCGGCCTGGTTCGACGATGTAGAGAAATGGGTAGGAGTAGAGGCGGGGGTCGGTTGGGGCGATGAAGACACCGTCCGGATGGACCGCCATGGAGGTCATCTGCTGGAGCCGCCACGAGAAATTGAGATCGCTGTCCGGAGCATCGATCTTCCACCGGTTGTCCGGGTCGTGCCCGACCCCGTAGAACCCATCCACTGGATACTGCACCCGAACAAAGGCGAAGCTGTCGTACAGGAACTCCGGATCGACTTTCCAGGTCGGCATCTCGACCCCGTCCGGAATCATCTCCCGGGCGTTTTTTTGGGCCTGGGCGGTGAAGGCCGCCGGGCCGGCCACCAGCACCCCGGAGAGGAGCAGGAGCGTGGTCCGGGCGACGGCGGGAGCCCATGGTTTGTGCACGCGGTGAGTCATGGCATAACGCCGGGGGTAAAGCAAGAGGCCGGCCGCGGAGCGACCAGGGGCTGGGGAGGGGTGTGTCTCGGGGGGGTCATGAGCCCTCGGAGAGCCACGCATCCTGGGTTTTCCAGGTGGCGCGCACCAGCTGGAGGATCACCGCGGGATCCTGTCCCGCGAAGACCCGTCGCAGAACCTCGCCCCCTTCGGGCACCGACCGCAGCGGGCCCGTACGGAGAATGCCCGAGAGGCTGTGTCGGGGTTTCCGGATCTCGGGGGCTTCGGGCCCGCCTGGCTTTCCGTCGAGCGAGGCGAGGATTGGCTCCACCTCCTGGCGAGGACGGCCCTCCAAGGTTTCGCACAGGACGGTGGCACGGGCCGCACTGTCGAATCCCGGCTCTCCCAGCACCCGACGGAGCTCC
>DMJJ01000533.1 GCA_003452185.1 Verrucomicrobiales bacterium
CTCGCGGATGAAATCAACCGGGCCTCGCCCAGAACCCAGTCGGCATTGCTCGAAGCGATGGCCGAGGGCCAGGTGACGGTCGAGGGGGAGCGGCGCTCGCTGGCCCGGCTCTTCTTCGTCATCGCGACCGAGAATCCCGTGGAGTTCCGGGGAACCTACCCGCTTCCGGAAGCCCAGATGGACCGTTTCGCCATGCGCTTCAGCCTCGGGTACGTCTCGTCGGCCCAGGAGGTGGCGATCCTCTCAGCCCAGGAAAAGCACCACCCCATCGAGTCGCTGGGGTCCTGCGTCACGGAGAGCGATGTCCTCCTCATGAAGCAGGCGGTCACGGAGGTGCGGATCACCGAGGAACTGAAGCATTACATCGTGCGGCTCACGTCGGCCACCCGCGGGGTGGCGGGGGTGCAGCTCGGCGCCAGCCCGAGGGCCTCGATCGCGCTGATGAAAGCCTCCCAGGCGATCGCCCTGTTTGACGGCCTCGACTTCGTCACCCCGGACCACATCCAGGAGCTGGCGGTCTGTGTCATCGCCCACCGGCTGGTGATGGAGCAGCAGGCGAAATTCTCGGGATCCACCGCGGCGGGAATCGTGGAGGAGATCCTCAAGAAGGTGCCCGTGCCCGCCTGAGCCAGCCACCCCGGCGCCGCGCCCGACCCCCACTCCTCCGGCCCCTCCGGGGGCCCCGAAACGGCTGAGGCCGGTGGGCGCTACAGGCGCCCACCGGCCTACCCACCACAGGGAGGGCCCACCGTCGTGCCTCTCGACGGTCTCTGCCTGGGCCGCTGTCCCCTGATCCTTTTCTCCTTAGAGAGAATCTTCTCTCCCCAACACCTCCCCATGAGTGCAAGTCCCCTGCCAACCCCTGAGGCCAACATCTCCATTGCCCGTCGGCCGGGGGCCATGCCATAGCTTCCCCATGCAATATCGCAGGTTTGGTCGCACAGGACTCCAGATGCCCGTTTTTTCGTGCGGGGGGATGCGCTACCAGCACAAGTGGCAGGATGTACCGATGCAGGACATCCCTGCGGAGAACCAAGACAACCTCGAGGCGACGATCCGCCGCGCGCTGGAGCTCGGGATCAACCACATCGAGACGGCCCGCGGGTACGGGACGTCGGAGATGCAGCTCGGCCGGATCCTCCCCACCCTTCCCCGCGGGAAGATGATCGTCCAGACCAAGGTCGCCCCGATGGCGTCGGCGGAGGAGTTCCTCCGCACCTTCGACAAGTCGATGGCCTACCTCAGGCTGGACCATGTCGAGCTGCTCTCGCTCCACGGGATCAACAACCGGGAGCTGCTCGAGTGGTCGATCCGGAAAAACGGGTGCCTCGACGCCGCCCGGCGCCTCCAGGCGGAAGGCCGTGTCCGGCACGTCGGGTTTTCAACTCACGCCACCCCCGACGTCATCCTGGAGACCGTCAAAACGGGTGCCTTCGACTACGTCAACCTGCACTGGTACTTCGTGAACCCGCTGAACTGGGAGTCGGTGGCCGAGGCGCATCGGCGGGACATGGGGGTGTTCATCATCAGCCCCAACGACAAGGGGGGAAAGCTGTACGCCCCGCCCCCCAAGCTCAAGGACCTTTGCCGCCCGCTCTCGCCGATGCAGTTCAACGACCTCTACTGCCTGGCCCGCCCCGAGGTCCACACCCTGAGCTGCGGCGCGGCCCGGCCGTCGGACTTCGACGAGCACATCGCCGCCCTGGAGCACTACAACCGGATCTCAGAAGCCGTCGCCCCCATCGAAGCCCGGCTCCGGGAGGAGATGAAGCGGGTGCTGGGCGAGGATTGGTGCCGGCGCTGGGCCGAGGGGCTGCCCGAGTACGTTGAGGTGCCGGGAGAGGCCAACCTGGTTGAGATCCTGAGGCTTTGGACCTACGCCAAGGCGCTGGATCTCGTCGACTGGGGCAAGATGCGCTACAACCTCCTGGGGCAGGCGGATCACTGGTTCCCCGGGGAGAACGTCCTGAAGATCGACTGGAAAAGGCTGCCGGCCTCCCTCGCGGGAAGCCCCTTCGCGGCGAGGATTCCCGCCATCCTTGAGGAGGCCCACGCAATGCTCTTCGAGGCCCCCAAGAAGCGGCTGAGCGCCAGCTAGGCGGCCGTCGGGCCCTTCCACACGAATTCACCTTTGGACAATTCGATCCCGTTCCTCTTAAATCCTGCGCGTGTCACAGCAGCAAACGCTCAAGCAAAGCGCCTCGTTCTCCGGCATTGGCCTTCACAGCGGCAACCGGGTGAACATGACCTTCCTGCCGGCGCCCGCCAACACGGGCATCCGGTTCCGGAGGGTGGATCTTGAGGAGAAGCCGGAGGTCGAGGCCCGGGTGGAGCATGTCTCCCAGACAAACCGGTCGACCAGCATCGCCAAGGGGCATGTAAAGATCCAGACCGTGGAGCATGTCCTGGCGGCCTTTGCGGGGTGCCAGATCGACAACGCCATCGTGGAGATCAACGCCAACGAGCCCCCGATCGCGGATGGAAGCGCCCGGGAGTATTGCCGCCTGATCCAGGGTGCCGGGGTGGTCCCCCAGTCCGAGCGACGCGAGCCCTACAAGGTCACCGCCCCGATCGAGCTCCGGCAGGGGGATTCGGTGATGGCAATTTTCCCGCACGACGGTTTCCGGATCACCTGCACAAGCGCCGACAAGGCGGGCCGCTTCACCCAGCACTACAGCCTCGACGTCACCCCCGAGAGCTGGCTCAAGGAGCTCTCCCACGCCCGGACGTTCTGCTTCTACGAGGAGATCGAATACCTGATCAAGAACGGGCTCATCAAGGGGGGCTCCCTGGAGAACGCCGTCGTGATCCGTGAGGATGCGGTGCTGACCAACGAGCCGCTTCGCTATCCCGAGGAGTTCGTCCGGCACAAGATGCTCGACATCCTGGGGGACCTCTCGCTCGTCGGACGCCCCATCCACGGCCACGTCATCGCGGTGAAGCCGAGCCACGGCTCCAACTGCGAGCTGGCCCGGCTCATCCACGCGCAGATGCGGAAGCCCCTGGAGGCAGTCCAGACCTTCACCCCGCCGCCCCAGCCCGAGAAGGAGAAAAGCCCCTCCGCAGCCGGGGGCGCCGCAGGGGCCGACCAGATCATCCGGGACGGTGCCACGCTCGACAACATGCAGGTGATGCAGATCCTGCCCCACCGGTACCCGTTCCTCATGGTCGACAAGGTGATCAAAATCGAGGGCAACCGGGTCGTGGCGGTCAAAAACGTCACGGTCAATGAACCCTACTTCCAGGGCCACTTCCCCGGCCACCCCATCATGCCCGGGGTGCTGCAGCTGGAGGCGATTGCCCAGGTGGCCGGGATCCTCATGCTGCGGCAGGCCGAGAACTTCGGGAAGATCGCCTACTTCATGTCGGCCGAGAGCGTCAAGTGGCGCAAGCCGGTCCGCCCAGGGGATGTCCTCACCATCGACGTCGAACTAACGAAAAGCCGGGGCAAGATCGGAAAGGCCAAGGGAACCTGCCTCGTCGACGGCGAGGCGGTGAGCGAGGCGGACGTCACCTTCATGCTGGTGGATCGATGAGCGGCATGCACCACGAGATTCATCCCACGGCCATCCTCCATCCCGGGGCTTCGATCGGCGCAGGGTGCCGGATCGGACCCTATTGCGTCATCGGGGAGCACGTGGTCCTGGGGGCCGAGTGCCACCTCCACTCCCACGTGGTGATCGACGGCCATACGCGGCTGGGGGCGGGCAACGAGATCTTTCCGTTCGCCAGCATCGGGTTGAAGACCCAGGACCTGAAGTGGAAGGGGGGGATCACCCGCACGGAGATCGGGGACCGGAACACCTTCCGCGAGTACGTCACGATTCACAGCGCCACGAGCGACGGAGAGGTGACCCGCGTCGGCTCCGGCAACCACATCCTGGCCTACTGTCACCTCGCCCATAACGTGACCCTGGGGAACGGGGTCATCATGTCGAACGTCGCCACCCTCGCAGGCCACGTCACCGTGGAGGACAACGCCGTGATCGGAGGGCTCGCGGCCGTGCACCAGTTCTGCCGGATCGGCCGCATGGCGATCATCGGGGGCTGTTCCAAGGTGGTGCAGGATGTGCCGCCGTTCATGATGGCGGATGGAAACCCGGCCGAGACCCGCACCGTGAACAAGGTGGGGCTCGAGCGGAACGGCATCGGGGCAGAGTCGCAAAACGCCCTCAAGGGCGCCTACAAGATCCTGTTCCGGGAGGGCCTCACGATCCCCAACGCCCTGGCCCGGATCGAGGCGGAACTTCCCGGCGTGCCGGAGATCGCCCACCTCGTCGACTTCATCCGGAAGAGCGAGCGGGGCATCAGCCGCTGACCTTCCCGCCCCCCCCACGGGACGCCAGCCACCGGAGGATGATCCGCCGCATCCCCTCGCAGTCCCTGCTTCCCGGCCGGTCCTCTGCCAAACGCACCGCTCCCATCGAACCCGGGCCCACCGGGCGTCCCCAAGAGACACGAAGGCGCGTTTGACACCTCCCCATTTCAAACTATCATTCCCGGCCTTTATATGAACCGTCATCCGCATGTGGCAGTGGTCGGCGCAACCGGGGCCGTGGGCATCGAGATGCTCAAGACCCTGGAAAAGCGCCAGTTCCCCGTGGGGCAGCTCACCCTCCTGGCTTCGGCCCGGTCGGCCGGCAAGAAGCTTCCCTTCCTCGGAAAGGACCACACCGTGCGGGAGCTGACCAAGGAAAGCTTTGCAGGCATCGACATCGCCCTCTTCAGCGCCGGCGGGGGGATCTCACGCGAGTTCGGCCCCATCGCAGCGAAGGCCGGGTGCGTGGTCGTCGACAACTCGAGCGCCTTTCGGATGGACGCCGATGTGCCGTTGGTGGTCCCCGAGATCAACCCGGAGGATGTCCGCGGCCACAAGGGGATCATCGCGAACCCCAACTGCACGACGGCCATCACCCTGATGGCCCTCTACCCCCTCCATCGCGCGTTCGGGGTGAAGCGGATTTTCGCCTCCAGCTACCAGGCGGTCTCGGGCACCGGGGCCAAGGCCATCGAGGAGCTCGAGCGCCAGGTGGGCGAAGTGGTGGCCGGCAAGCCGGTCACCCGCGAAGTCTACCCACACCAGATCGCGTTCAACGTCCTGCCCCACGTCGACTCCTTCCTCCCGAGCGGGTACACCAAGGAGGAGATGAAGATGGAGAACGAGGGTCGCAAGATCATGCACCATCCGGGATTCCGGGCGAGCGTGACCTGCGTCCGCGTGCCCGTGTACCGGGCCCACTCCGTGGCCGTGAGCGCCGAGTTCGAGAAGCCGGTGACAACCGCGGCGGCGCTGGAGGTGCTTCGCAAAGCCCCCGGCCTGGACGTGGTCGATGACCCGTCGAAGAACACCTATCCCCTCCCCCTCAACGCCGCGGAACAATACAACTGCCACGTTGGAAGGCTCCGCATGGACTGCGCGCTCGAGAACGGCCTCTGCTTCTGGGTGGTCGGCGACCAGCTCCTGAAGGGGGCGGCGCTCAACGCCGTGCAGATCGCGGAAGTCCTCCTCCGCTGAGCGAACCCGGGCCACCCGGTCGACATCCCCCAGCACCCCCGCCTCCGGCGCGACCGCCGGCGCGCGAACACCGCTCCTCAGAGCGGGGGGCGCGCCTTGTGCCAGGGGGTGGATTGCTCGTACGCGTGGGCGATCCGCAGCAGGCTCTCCTCCCCAAAGGGCTTCCCAAGCAACTGAAGGCCGATCGGCAGCTTGGGGTTGGAGGTGAACCCGCACGGGAGGCTGATCCCCGGGATCCCCGCCAGGTTGCACGAGATCGTGTAAATGTCGCTGAGATACATCTGGAGCGGGTCGCTGGTCTTCTCCCCGGCCCGGAACGCCGCAGTGGGGGTCGTGGGGGTGACGATCGCATCGACCTTCTCAAACGCGGCATTGAAGTCCCGCTGGATCAGGGTGCGCACCTTCTGCGCCCGCAGGTAGTAGGCATCATAGTACCCGCTGCTGAGCACGTAGGTTCCCAGGATGATCCTCCGCTTGACCTCGGGGCCAAACCCGGTCCCCCGGGTCCGCTCATACATCTGGATCGGGTCGGCCCCCTCCACCCGGGCGCAGTACCGAACGCCGTCGAACCGGGCCAGGTTCGCGGAGGCCTCGGCCGTCGCCACGATGTAGTAGACCGCAACGGCGTATTCCGTGTGGGGAAGCGAAACCTCCACAATCTCCGCCCCCAATCCCTGGAGCTGGCGCACCGCGGCATCGACTGCGGTCTTCACCTCGGGGTCGAGGCCCCCGACCATGAACTCGCGTGCAATCCCGAGGCGAAGCCCGCGAAGGTCCCCCCCGAGGAGCCCCTTCTCGTAGTCAGGAACCGGCGTGGGCACGCTCGTGGAATCCCGGCGGTCGTGGCCGCTGATGGCAGTCAGCAGACGCGCTGCGTCGCGCACGTCCTTCGTGAACGGTCCGATCTGGTCGAGCGAGGAGGCAAACGCCACCAACCCGTAGCGGGAGACCCGGCCGTAGGTCGGCTTGAGCCCCACGCACCCGCAGAGGGCCGCGGGCTGGCGGATGCTGCCCCCGGTGTCGGATCCGAGGGTGGCCACCGCCTCATCCGCCGCAACCGCGGCGGCGCTCCCCCCGGAGGAGCCGCCCGGGATCCGGGCCGGATCCCAGGGATTCCGGGTGGTGAAGAAGGCGCTGTTCTCGGTGGAGCTCCCCATCGCGAACTCATCCATGTTGAGGCGCCCGAAGATGACGGCCCCGGCCGCCCGAAGCCGCTCGATGACCGTGGCGTCGTAGGGAGCCCGGTAGCCGCCGAGGATCCTGGAGGCGCAGTTCAGCGGGTGCCCCTGCACGGAAATGACATCCTTGATGGCGATCGGGACCCCCAGCAGCGGCCTTGAGGAGCCGGCCCCCTCGGCCAGGGCGCGGTCGGCCGCGTCCGCCTGGGCCAGGGCATCGGCGGCATCCACCGAGAGGAACGCCTTCACCTGTCCATCGACGCTTGAGACGCGATCAAGGCAGGCCTGGGTGACCTCACGGGCGGAGACCTCGCGGCGGGACAGCTTTTCGCTCAGCGCGGAGATCGTCAGACGATGCGGCATAAATCGTGGGGAGGTTCGGGGATTCGGTGGCGGGGGGGGCCGTGGGCTCGAATCGGGGTCTACTCGACAATCTTCGGAACCACAAAAAGCCCGCCCGCCTTGGCCGGGGCGTTCTGGAGGGCCGCCTCGTTCGAAAGGGAGGGGCCGGCCTCGTCGGGACGGGTCACGTTGACCAGCGGGACGGCGTGGGCCATCGGCTCCACCCCGGTGACGTCCACCTCCTTGAGCTTGGCGATGTAGCCGAGGATGTTCCCAAGCTGGGCGCCGAGAGTGCGCTCCTCCTCCGGGGAGAGGGCGAGACGCGCCAGACGCGCCACATAATGGATGTCAAAATCGCCATCAGACATGCCGGGCAGAGTAGAGGAGCGGGGCCGGGGGTTGAAAGCGGAATCGCTGTCTGGAGGCTTCCCTTGAGGCAGGGGCTGGGGTAATCGAGATGGGCTCCCCGGGGGGGCGTTCCTCAGATGGCGAGAACCGGATCCACAAAGCTGACGATCGTCGGCGTCGACCACTTCGGCCGACACAACGAGGAGGTCTACACCGGGACCTGCCAGTGCTGCAACCGGCTCGTGAAGCTGGCGGCGTACGAGACCCGCGCCTGGTTCGTATTCATCCTCATCCCGCTGATCCCGCTCTCGCGACGCCAGATCATCCACCTCTGCCCCGCGTGCGGGGCGCATGCCCGCCTGCCGGCCGATCGATGGGATGCCGCCAAACAGCTCACGACCTCGGGCGCGATGGCGAGGTTCCGGGCGGACCCGAACCCGGACACGGCGATCGAGATGCATCAGCAGCTCCTGAGCTACATCGACTTTCGGCAGGCGGAGGCCTTCCGCGCCAGTCTCGTGCAGCGGTTCCCGGCAAGCGCCCGCATCCAGGTCCACCTCGGGGGCGTGATGGCCGGGCTGGGCCGGGAGGCCGACTCGGCCGGCTACTACCGCCGGGCCCTGGAGCTCCGCCCCGACCTCCCCGAGGCCCGCGTCGGGGTGGCAGAGCACCACCTGCGCGAAAACCGGCCGGATGAGGCCCGCGCGTTGCTCGGATTCATGGAGGAACGGGGCGGGCGGCACCTCTACCCGCTGGACCCCCTCGCCCGCCTGATCGTCTGCTACCAGCAGCTGGGGCGACACGACGTCGCGTTGGAAATTCTGGAGAAGCTCCTGGCGGACGACGCCCCGCTCGGCGAGCACGGGCCGTTCCGGGCCCTGGTACAGACCTCCGAGACGGCCCTGGGAAAGAGCCGCTCAATCCTCGTGCCGCTCCCCTCCCACAAATGGCGGTGGCTCCTGGAGTGGAACCCGGCCGTGGTCCTGACCCCGCGGGAACTCCAGCTCCGCCACCGCTGCGGGGCGATCGCCTCCATCCTGGTCACCTTCACAGCCCTCCTGGTGCTCGGGAGCCTCTATCTGGCCCGCCATCGCGAGCTCCGGCTTCTCAACGCCACCGGGCAACCCGCGGTGGTGACCCTGGGAGACCGCCCCCCGGTGCAGGTGCCGGCGGGCGGAATGGTGACCGTCGGGCTGGCCGAGGGAGACTACCAGGCACGGGTGGCAGGCCCGGTGGAGGAGGAGTTTCCAGTGCAGATCCATACCCCCTGGCTGGGGCGCTGGCACTCCAAGCCAGCCTGGATTCTGAACGTCGCAGGGGCCGGAATGCTCGTCGAGGAGCACGCCGTGTTTCGAAAGCGTGGCGCGTCGTCGCTGGTCACCCGATTCCATTTTGGAGAACGGATGGTTCGGGTCCCGCGGGCTGATCGCCTCTTCGCTCCGATGCCCCGCACCGTTCACGTCAACAGCGGCGAGGAGCGTCACATAAGCCGCGTCGACCTCATCCCCCGCTCCCCGCTCGAAACCCTCCGATGGCTGGTGACGCAAGACCGGTTCACGGATGTCGCGGATCTGGCGGAGTGGCATCTCAGGCTCCACCCGACGGACACGGACATGGCACAGGCCTACGCACAGGCAGGGGCTCACGCGGCTGAGGCGCGTGCCCGGGCGGTGGCGTTTTTCGAATCGGGCCTGACGAACCGCCCGGTCAGCATCCCGTGGCACCGGGCCTACCTGGCCCTGGTGGCCGGAACCACGCCCGGGTCGGCCGGAATGGCGACTCGGTACGACGCATGGATCCGGGAGGACCCGACCAACGCCTCCCTCCATTTCATGAAGGCACACGTCGCGGGCAGCCCCGAGGAGGGGCGCCAACTTTTGGCCCGGGCGGCGGAACTCGATCCCGACAACCCGCACGTCCTCGCCAGCCGTGCCTACGGGTTGACGATTCACGGGGAGTGGGACTCAGCGGCGCCGTTGCTCGAACGGGCACTGCAGCTGCTCCCGGAAGAGCGGGGATTCCAGGACTCCTTCCAGATGGTGCTGATCGCGCTTGGGGAGTACGACAAGGCCGGGGCGAGGCTCCGGCGGCGGATCGAATCGGAGCCCTGGATGCCCACCCATGTGGTGCAGCTCTGCGGCGTGCTGGGCGCGCAGGGGCGGAAGCAGGAGGGCGTGCAGACCCTCTCCCAATGGGTCCGGAGGCTCGAGTCCCTCGGGGCGACGCAGGCCGCACCGCTCAAAGGGGAGGCCCTCGGGGCGCTGTATTACTCGCTCGGCGACTTCGGTTACCTGATCGCCCCTCACGATGGGAGCGAGGCCGTGTCGCCGCGCCATCGATTGTTTGGTCTGGTCGAGAGGGGGAGATTGTCCGAGGCCGCCGATGCGGAAAGGATGCTCCCCACGGACTCCGTGGAACCGGGGATCTGCCTGGGGTTGGCACTCGGGTTCGCGCTGGCCGGAAATCCGGGAGAGCAGGCCCGATGGCTTGCGGAGGGAGCCCGCCTCGCCTCCGGCGGGAACGGACCCGAGGACCGGCGTCTGGCCGAACTGCTCAGGGACCCCGGCCCGTGGGAGGTGTCGAGGATCACCGATCTCGCCCTCGCCCCCCGCCTCAAGGCGACGCTGCTGGCCTTGTCGGGGCTGAGAACCCCGGGGTTGCAGCCCGCGGCCAACAAGGCCGCCGGCCTGTTCAATTTTGAGCGGGTCTTCCCGTACCACCTGGTGGAGCGGGTCCGGGCCGCATCCCCGGCTGCAACCCCGGGAGCGGCCACCCCGGGAGGAGGGGTCCAATGACGCGCGAAGAGTTTGATCGCCTGGTAAGCCGGGTCGAGGGGGCGGTGGCGGGCAAACCGTGGAAGCTGCGTCTGCGACTGGTCGGCCTGGCGGCTCTGGGCTACGCGGGCCTGCTGGTCGGGTTCTTCCTGGCCCTGGCCGTGGCGGCACTCTTCTTCTGGGCCGCCGTGAGGGATCCCGATGACGGGGCGTA
>DMJJ01000201.1 GCA_003452185.1 Verrucomicrobiales bacterium
TCGCGGCCGAGTTCGCTCGGCCAGTTCTCCTCCGTGCAGGTCATGAACACCTGGCCTCGGGCATCGTGGGCTCTTTCCAGCAGGGGGACGAGCCCCGTGCGGCGCCGGAGGTCGAGCTCCCCCATCACGTCGTCGATCAGCAGGATGGGCGGCGCTCCGTGGAGGCCCGTCAGGTACTCCGCCTGGGCCATCTTCAGGGCCACGGCCAGGGAGCGTTTCTGTCCTTCGCTGCCGAATTGAGCGGCCGGCTTGTCGTTGAGCAGGAGCTGGAGGTCGTCGCGATGCGGGCCGACGAGCGTGCTGCGAAAGGTTCTCTCGCGGGTCCGGTTCTTGGCCAGTTCCACGGCGAAGTCCGAGCGAACGCTCGGCTGGTATTCCAGCCGAAGCTCCTCCGCGTCGTTTGAGATCCTGCGGTGGGCGAGCCGGGTCAGGGGCGACAGCCGCGGGATGAGCTGCCGGCGAAGCTCGATCATCTCGTTTCCCAGGCGCACCACCTCCCGGGTGAAGCTTTCCAGGGCCGCCTCATCCACTGTTCGGTGCTTGAGGAGCGCGTTGCGGGAGCGGAGCGCCTGGGCGTAGCGCTGGAGCAGGGGAAGGTAGCTCGCGTGGGTTTGGGAAAGGAGCAGGTCGATGAAGCGGCGCCGGACCCGCCCCGTTCCCTTGACCAGCTGTAGGTCCTCGGTGCAGAAGACCACCACCCTCAGGGTGCCCAGGAAGTCGCCCAGCCTGCGGACCGGCTGGTCATCCAGGGAGAGCTTTCGTTCCGTGGAGGACCAGTAGAGCTTGATCGTGTGTTCGCCCGTCCCCACGGCGCGTCCCCCGACGAAGTATCCCTTCTGTCCATGCCGCACCATCTGCGCCCCCCCGACTCCGCGGAACGAGCGGAGGGTGGCCATGAGGTAGATTGCCTCGAGGATGTTGGTCTTCCCCTGGGCGTTGTCCCCCAGGAGGACGTGGAATCCCGGGGCAAAGTCGACATCGAGCCGCGGGTAATTGCGGAAGTCTCGAAGTCTCAAATGCGACAGGTGCACGGGAGGAACGCTAGGCGACTCAACCCAACACGGCTAGACCGAAGTCTACCGCTATAGGGCCGGGTTTTAAACCGCTAAGGGGACCGAAGGGACGCTATGGAGAGACCGGGACTCCTGATTTCTTTTTTTCTGATCAGCGTCACATGCCCCTCCGGAACATCGCGTTCCTTATGCCCCCTTTGCGGTTGAACCCTCCCCGCCCGGGCCGGCCGGATTTTGAACCGCTAAGGGGACCGAAGGAACGCTATGGAGGGACCGGGACTGCTGATTTTTTTTTCTGATCAGCGTCACATGCCCCTTCTGGAACATCGCGTTCCATATGTCCCCTTTGCGGTTGAACCCTCCCCGCCCGGGCCGGCCGGATTTTGAACCGCTAAGGGGACCGAAGGGACGCTATGGAGGGACCGGGACTCCTGGTTTTCTTTTTCTGATCAACGTCACATGCCCCTCCCGGAACATCGCGTTCCTTATGCCCCCTTTGCGGTTGAACCCTCCCCGCCCGGGCCGGCCGGATGTTAAACGGCTAAGGGGACCGAAGGGACGCTATGGAGAGACCGGGACTCCTGATTTTCTTTTTCTGATCAGCGTGACATGCCCTCCCGGAACATCGCGTTCCTTATGTCCCCTTAGCGGTTGAACCTTCCCCGTCCGGGCCGGCCGGATTTTAAACCGCTAAGGGGACCGAAGGGACGCTATGGAGGGACCGGGACTGCTGACTTCTTTTTCTGATGAGCGTCACATGCCCCCTCCGGAACATAGCGTTCCTTATGTCCCCTTAGCGGTTGAACCTTCCCCGTCCGGGCCGGCCGGATTTTAAACCGCTAAGGGGACCGAAGGAACGCGATGACGTAGGGGAAAAGTGGTGTTTCTTGAGGCGGCCTCCGGCGGGTGAGCCGGTCCCGGGCATTTTCCGGGGCCTCCAAGGGCTCCTTACAACCTTGCGGAAGTTGAGCCATCGGAACAGGGTCGGGGATGCGCACTGGACTTCAGATGCCCGCTCTCGGCCTCGGTGCAGCCTTGCTCCTGTTCGCCGGCTGCAGCCCCACCCTCGCCGCCGATCCCCTGAAGGCGCAACTGGATCGCTCCCCGTTCAAGATCGCATACGAGTCGTATGTCGATGGGAACTGGGAGATTTTTGTATGCGACGCCAACGGATCGAATGCCGTCAACCTGACCCGGACTCCCTCCGCCCACGAGCATTACCCGCAGGTCTCCCCGGACGGCACGCACATCGCGTTCACCCAGGACGATGGCGAGGGGCGTGGAAATGTCCGGAGCCTCTGGGTCATGGATATCGACGGCAAGAATCGTCGCCAACTCGCCGACCACGCGCGGGAGCAGTTCTGGAGCCCCGACAGCCGGCGGATCGGGTTCCTTCCCCAGGAGTATCCGAAGTTCAATGTCATCGACTACTACACCAAGGGGATGAACTTCTATGAGTTGGCCACCGGGAAGGTGGAGCCCCACCCCAACAGCCAGAAGCTCCATCATCTCTACAACCCCTCGTTCGCTCCGAACGGGAAGTGGATCATTTCCACGGTCCACGCCGGGATGGGATTCGGACACGCCATCCTGGCGATCGAGGCGAACGGGGACCGGATCGTCAACCTGGAGATCCCGGGATGCCGCCCCTGCGTGAGCCCCGACGGAAAGCAACTCGCCTGGGGAGCAAGCGACCACGACATCGTCGCCGCCCCCCTCGACCTCGACGGCCCGGAGCCAAAGGTCGGGCCCTGGCGCATTCAGGTGAAGGATCCCAAAAACCACATCTACCACGTCGATTGGTCGCCGGATGGCCGGTTCCTCACCCTCAGCCGCGGACCGGAGGGACACGGGAGCCCGGCAAAACCAGGCACCTTCCAGGCCGCGTGCGAGATCGTTGGGGTATACGCCGCAGGCTGGGATCTGTTCGCCATCGCCGCCGATCCCGGCGGCGTGGTCGACTTGACCACGGCGGACCCCTCGCGCTGGACGGCGATCACGACGAACGGCAACAGCAACAAGGAATCAGCCTGGTTCCGCCCCCATCCTTGAGAGCGGTGACTCGAACCCCCTGCTCGCCCCTCGCTTTGGGGCTCGGTCTCCTCCTGGGGGTGGGGCAGGGAACGGCTGCCACGCAGCCCCTCCCGCTGAGGGAGCGCCTTCAACGGCTTCCGTACCGGATCGCGTACGAGTGCTACACCGACGGCAACTGGGAAATCTTCTCCTGCAGGGCGGATGGTTCGGATGCGGTAAACCTCACCCGCTCGCCCGGGTCGCACGAACACTATCCACAGGTCTCCCCCGACGGGAGATGGATCTGCTTCCTCGAGGACCGCGGCGAGGGACGTGAGACGGTGCGGAGCCTCTGGGTGATGGGAAGCGATGGGCGGAACCGCCGCAAGCTGCTGGACTCCGCGCGGGAGCCCTTCTGGAGCCCCGACGGCACGCGGATCGGGTTTCTTCACCCTGAGTTCCCGAAGTTCAACGTCATGGACTACTACACCCATGGGATGAGCTTTGTGGACCTCGCCTCGGGGAGAATCACCGACCACCCGAACAGCGCCCGGATCCACCATCTGTACAACCCTTGCTTCGCCCCGGGGGGAGGCTGGATCCTGGCCACGGCCCACGCCGGTATGGGGGTGGACCACGGCAGCCTGCTCCTTAGGTCCGATGGCCCGGGGGTGGTGAAGCTCGGCATCCCGGGCTGCCGGGGGTGGATCAGCCCCTCGGGGCGGGAGATCGCGTGGGGGGCCGGGGACTACGAGATCGCCGTGGCACCGATCGACCTTGCGGCCTCGGTCCCGTCCGTGGGCGAACGTCGATTGAGAATCCTCGATCACGAAAACCGGGTGATCCACGTCGACTGGTCTCCCGACGGGGGATTTCTCTGTTTCAGCCGCGGTCCTGCGGGCCGTGGGGATGCCGCCAAGCCCGGCACTTTCGCAGGCGCTTGCGGCATTGTGGGGGTTTACGCCGCCGGGTGGAACCTCTGCGTGGTGCCCGCCACCCTCCAGGGCTCGGTCGATCTGCTGGCGTCGGGCGAGGGGGAGTTTATGATGGTGACCACGAACGGATTCAGCAACAAAGAGCCGGCCTGGTTTCTGCCGCCGAAGAAAACCGACATGCACCCATGATGAAATCGATCTCCAGAGCCGCGGCACTTGCAGCGGTGCTCACGGTGACTGCCTGCGGTCCCTCCCCCGAGAAGGCGCCCGAAGGGGCCTCTGCGACGGCCACCCTCCCGACGCCGGTGCGAAGCAAAGGCGGGATCGAAATGGTCTTCCTGCCGGGAGGCACCTTCACCATGGGGAGCAACCAAGGGAATCCCGACGAGGCGCCGGCCCATCAGGTCCGACTCAGTCCGTTCCTGATCGACACATTCGAGGTCACCCATGCCCAGTTCGCGAAGGTGCAGCTTCCCGACCCCTCGCACTGGCAGGAGGATCCGGCGCAACCCGTGGAGCGCGTGCGCTGGCGTGATGCCAAGCAGTATTGCAACGAACGCTCGCTGGCCGAGGGGCTGAAGCCTTGTTATGACGAGAAGTCGGCCGACTGGACCTGCGATTACACTGCAAATGGCTACAGGCTCCCGACGGAGGCGGAGTGGGAGTACGCCTGCCGGGCCGGAGGTGAGGAGCCCTATGACTTCGGCCAGGTCGACAAGCTCCGGCTTCATTCGTGGTACGCGGCGACCGCGGATCAAAAGACCCACCCGGTCGGATTGAAACGGCCCAATCGCTGGGGGGTTCATGACCTTTACGGCAACGTCTCCGAGTGGTGCGAGGATGTCTACAGTGCCTCTTACTACCGGGAGAGCCCTGTTCTCGATCCGGCCGGCCCCCCCAGCCCTGGCAAGGATGTGAAGCGGGTCATCCGGGGGGGGAGCTGGAAGTCGAGCCCCGAGATGTGCCGGGCTTCGTTCCGGCAGGCGGAGAAGACCGGCGACACGGACGCCTGTTTCTTTACTGACTTCTGCGGGTTCCGATGCGTCCGGAGGCCCGGGGCGGAGGAGCTGAAGGGGCTCCTGTCGGGCTCCCGCTAACACCCTCCCTTGCCACGGGGGGCATGCCCTCCCGGATTGCCAAGCCGACATGCTCTTTCACACCTGGCCATTCCTGGTGTTCCTGCTGGTGGTGCTCCCGGGGTTCTACGCCCTCCGCGGCACGAGGCTCTGGATGCCGTGGCTCACGGCTGCCTCATACTTCTTCTACGGGTGGTGGAATCCCTACTACCTCATCCTGGTCGTCTATAGCACCGCCCTCGATTTCTCGCTCGTCGCCCTGATGGACCATTGCCCCCGGGATCCAGCGCCCGGCGAACTCGGCTCACGCCGGGCCAGGGTCTGGGGGGGGGACCCCCTCCTGCGGAATGCCTTCGTGGCGACCCTGATCGCTGCGGCGATCACTCTGGGCGGAGTTCCCTTCGCCCCGGCCTCCGTGCGGCCCTCCCTTGTCGTGCTCGCCCTCCTCCTCTCGCTGATGTGCCTCGGTGCCTTTCGACAGAGCCGGCGGGTCTGGCTCTTCATCAGCCTGTTTAACAACCTGGCACTGCTGCTATTCTTCAAGTACGCGGGATTCCTCGTGGAGAACCTTAACGGGCTCCTGTCCTGGAGTCACGTGGGGGGAAGGATACCTTCCCCCTCCACCCTGATGCCGTTCGGTGCCGCGTACATCCTGCCCGTCGGCATCTCGTTTTTCACTTTCCAGTCGATGAGCTATACCATCGATTTCTACCTCGGAAAGGTGGGCCGGGAGCGAAGCTTTCTCCGGTTCGCCACGTTCGTCTGCTTCTTCCCGCAGCTCATGGCGGGGCCGATCGAGCGGGCGGCGCATCTGTTGCCGCAGTTCTATGAGTTCCCGAAAATCCGCACACAGGACATCACCGACGGGCTGTCGCTGTTCCTCGTGGGGTTGTTCAAGAAACTCGCGCTGGCGAACTACCTCTCCTACTACGTCGAGCGCATCTACGACCAGCCGAAGGCTTACGGCGCGCCCGCGCTGATCCTCGGCACGGTGGCGTTTGCGTGGCAAATTTTCTTCGACTTCAGCGGCTACACGGATATGGCGCGCGGCTTGGC
>DMJJ01000199.1:0-353 GCA_003452185.1 Verrucomicrobiales bacterium
GCCGATCGAGCGGGCCCGCCACCTGCTGCCGCAGTTTCAGCAATTCCCACCCTTCCGCCTCGACCGGTTCACGGATGGGCTCTCGCTCTTCCTGGTGGGATTGTTCAAGAAGGTGGCGCTGGCAAACTATCTCGCGGTCTATGTCGATCGCGTTTACGAGCGCCCCGAGACCCAGGGTGGCGCCGACCTGCTGGTTGCCTCGATGGCTTTCGGATGGCAGATCTTCTTCGACTTCAGCGGGTACACGGACATGGCTCGCGGGGTGGCGCGGTTGCTCGGGTTTGATCTGGCGCTGAACTTCAACAACCCGTATCTCGCGACGAGCCTTGGGGAATTCTGGCAGCGATGGCACA
>DMJJ01000199.1:609-20388 GCA_003452185.1 Verrucomicrobiales bacterium
GGAATTCTGGCAGCGATGGCACATCAGCCTCTCGAGCTGGTTCCGCGACTACGTGTACATTCCGCTCGGCGGCAACCGGGGCGGTCCGCTCCGGACTCACCTGAACCTCCTGGTCACTTTCCTGGTTTCCGGGATCTGGCATGGGGCGTCCTGGACGTTTGTCATCTGGGGGGTGCTGCATGGGCTGGGGGTGATGGCCACCCGCGGGCTTGAACACTCGGCCCGCTACCGGGAGCGGGTTCCCACGCTCGTGAAACGGGCCGGGGTCTTTCTGTTCGTTGCGTTGACCTGGGTATTCTTCCGTGCGGAGAGCCTCCCGGAGGCGCTCCGGATTCTTCGAAAGATCCTCTCGGGGCCCTGGACCACCCCTGGGATCCCGGTCCTGATGGTGATTCTGGTCGTTCTGACCTGGGCTTATCAATCTGCCTGCGAATCGAGGTTTCGCCCGATCCTCCAGCTGGGGTGGGTCCGCGTCGGGCTTGCGGTGTCGATGCTCCTCTATCTCTGCCTCTGCTCCTCCGGCGGTGCCGGATTCATCTACTTCCAATTCTAGAATGACCGGACGCGATCCATCACGCGAAGCAGCCCCGCATGGGGTCTCGGCAGCCCTTTCCGCTACGGGGGGGGAACCGTTCGGGCCGAACGAAGTGCGGTTGCGGTGGCAGGGGTGGGCGTGGGTGGCCGCGCTGGCGGCCCTGCTGGCGCTCGGGATCCCGCGAGTCTGGGAACGGGTCGAGCGGGTCGCAACAGGCCAGGACTATCGGATCCCATACGCGCTGAGCAAGGACTACTGGCTTTACGGGCGCCGCCTGCGGAGCCTCTCGGATCCTGGTACGGTCGTTTTGCTCGGCGACTCGGTCGTCTGGGGGGAGTATGTGGGACCGGATGGGAGCCTCTCCCACTTTCTGAACCAGGAGACCGCCGCAACCGGTGAGCGGTTCGTCAACGGGGGTGTGAACGGGCTTTTTCCCCTGGCGATGGAGGGCTTGGTTGATCGGCAGGGCGGGGTGCTTAGCCATCACCGGGTCCTTCTGCAGTGCAATCCGCTCTGGATGACCAGCCCCAAGGCCGATCTCAGCACGAGAAAGGAGGAGCCGTTCAACCATTCCCGTCTGGTGCCTCAGTTTGCCCCCTGGATTCCGTGCTACCGGGCTGACGCCCACGAGCGGATCAGCGCCTGGATGGAGCAGCACGTGGAGTTTCTCTCCTGGGTGGGACATCTGCAGAGCGTTTACTTTGACGGCCGCAGCATTCCATCCTGGACCCTTGTGGAGGAAACGGGGACCCCGCCAAGGCACCCAAACCTGGTGCGAAACCCCCTGGCACGGATTACCCTTGAGGTGTCGGCGGAGGTGGTTCCCGATCCGCTGCGGGGTGTCGGCAGCCCCCGCCACAAGCCATGGAAATCGGAGGCCGCAGGAGGGACGCAGTTTGAGTGGGTGCCGCTTGAGGCGTCACTCCAATGGGGAGCGTTCCGCAGGGTGATCCAGCAGTTGCGCGGGCGGGGCGCGGACCTCTTTGTTGTGATCGGCCCGTTCAACGAGGCGATCCTGGCGGAGGAGAACCGCCCGGCGTTTCATCGGATCCGGGACGGGATGGCGTCGTGGATGGAATCGCAGGGGGTGCCTCACTGCACGCCCGACCCGCTGCCGAGCCCTCTCTACGCCGACGCTAGTCACCCCCTGACTGAGGGATATGCCTTGCTGGCAAAGCGGCTCCTCTCCATCCCGGCCTTCCACCTCTGGGTTCAACCGCCCGGGCCGGCCGGGTTTTAAACCGCTAAGGGGACCGAAGGAACGCTATGGAGGGACTGGGACTGCTGACTTTTTTCTGATGAGCGTCACATGCCCCTTCCGGAACATCGCGTTCCTTATGTCCCCTTTGCGGTTGAACCTTCCCCGTCCGGGCCGGCCGGATTTTGAACCGCTAAGGGGACTGAAGGGACGCTATGGAGGGACCGGGACTCCTGGTTTTCTTTTTCTGATGAGCGTCACATGCCCCCTCCGGAACATCGCGTTCCTTATGCCCCCTTTGCGGTTTAAAACGCCCCCTTGGCGTTCCCCCTCCGCACCTTGGCGGTTGAACCCTCCCCGTCCTGGCCGGTTTGACCGTTGACAGGAGTGGGACGGGCAGGGGTACGCTTCGCGGAGTGCATTCGAATTCGATCGATGGGCCAGCCCGACCACCCGGACGACTCCCCATCCTCCTCGCCTTTCTCGCGGTATACCTCATCTGGGGGTCGACATACCTGGCCATCCGAATCGCAGTCGCCACGCTGCCCCCATTCCTCATGGCCGCGATCCGGTTCCTGGTGGCGGGCGGGATCCTCATGGGTGCCTTGCGCGTGGCGGGCACGGAGCTCCCTGGTAAACGACACTGGCGGAACGCCGCAATCGCCGGCCTCCTCCTCTTCGTCGGCGGCAACGGACTCGTGGTCTGGGCCGCCCAAAGGCTCCCCTCCGGGCTGATCGCTCTCCTGGTCGCCACAACGCCAATCTGGATGGCGCTCATCGACTGGCTGCGGCCCGGGGGGAATGCACCCGGCGCAAGGGCCGTCGTCGGAATTCTCGTCGGGTTGGGTGGCGTGGTCAGCTTGTTCGTCGGAAAGGGAATCAACGCCGGACCAGAGGGCCTGAGCCTGCCCGGAGTGGGAGCCGTGCTGGTTGCCAGCATCGCCTGGGCGGCAGGGTCGCTCTTCCTCCGGTCGGCGGAACGCCCCGCCTCGGGTTGGATGGCGGTCGCCGCACAGATGATCTGCGGGGGAGGCGGGCTCCTCGCGGTCGCCCTCCTGCGGGGGGAGGCCCGCCATGTCGAGGTTGCCTCCTTTTCCGCAGGATCGATCTGGGCATTCTTTTACCTCATCGTCATCGGATCGTGGGTCGGGTTCGGCGCCTACAGCTGGCTCCTCGAGCACAGCACCCCGGCCCGGGTCTCCACCTACGCTTACGTCAACCCCATCGTCGCGGTCTCCCTGGGATGTCTCTTCGCCGGGGAGAGCTTCACCTCACGGACCGCTTTCTCGGCCGGGGTAACCCTCGCTGGCGTGGCGATCATCATGGGTGGGAGCAGGCAGTCGCTGGCCGCCGGACGGGGGGAGCCGCTGGAATAGCGCCTTCCCCCTGTGTTGGAGAGCGTGGTTCTACCCGGGGTGCCGGGAGGGGTTGGGGCCTAGTTGGCCAACGCGACGAGATAACGCTTCACCCGGCCCGCCTCCTCCAGATTGTCAGTCTGAAGATAGGTTTGCTGAAGGTTCGCACACATGCGCATCAGAATCCGGCGGGTGCTCACCGGGGCGAGATACCCTTCATGCAGCCCATGGTTGGTCGCGTGGAGGTGGCGGATGCAATCCCCCTTCGTCAGGAAGCGGCCCTGGTTGAAGCAGTCGATGTACAGCTCCAAGGTGGCGGACTGGAACCGGCAGACAAAATGTCCCGGGAGCCCGATCCCGGCCACCGGCAGCCCGAGCCGCCGACACAGGAAGAGGTACACCGCGCAAAGGCCGATCGGATTCCCCGTCCGGCGCTCCAGGATCCGGTTCAGATAGCAGTTCTCGGGGTCGGACTCATACCGCTGTGCCCCACGGTAACCCTGGTCCGAAAAGAGGTACTGGTTCATCACCAGCAGCTGCTGCTGGGGGGAGATGGTTGGCTGGATCCGGGTCCGGAGCTCGTTCGCGGCGGTGTCGACCACCGCCTGCAGGGCTTCGAGATTCGCCTCCGGGTACCGGGTCTGGGCGAGGAGCCCAGCGCCATATTCGAGGTCAAGATCCTCCCCGTGGTTCATGCAGAAGGCAAGAAACCGGGAGTCGCTCTCCTGGCGTTGGAAGTGCTGAACCACCTCCCGCGCGCGGCGGCGCAGGATCGGGTCGTCGTGCAGGAGGTACGGTTTGAGCCAGGGGATTGCCTCCGAGCCGTAGCTGATCAACCGGGCCCTCACCATCTCGTGGACCCCGGGGTCCTCGTCGGCAAGCAGGCTGATCAGCGCCGTGCGCTGGGAGGTGGAGAGAACCGCAGGCGCGTGCGTCGGGAGTTCAGGGTTCATAGGCTGCCTTGAGCCACGGGGTAGTAGTTATGGCAGGAAAATCCCCCTGGCGCAAGGACGACTCCCTGCCAGCAGCGGAAACCCCTGTCGCAGATCATGCAATACAGACTCCCGGGGGCTGAGCGTCATTCAATGCGGAAGCCCGGTTTTTTTGCCGTGGTCGATTTGGTTCAGCCAGCGGGTTCCCACCCACCAGGCGCCAACCCCTGGATCGCAGGGCGTGGAAGGTAGGGACCTGACCCGACTCCCCCGCTCCCGCACAGCGATGAGACAGCCACCGGTTCCGCAGGGCTAGCACGAGCTTACTGCGGCGTTCGGTTCGTGACTTCCGATGCTCCAGGGTGTCCAAATCGTCGGGGTTATGAGGACATGGATGGTTTCCCACAAAGGTTCTATCCTGAGACGCTTTTTTCCAGGTCCCTGGATCGTCGCAACGTTGCTTCTTGGCCATTCTCCCGCCTTCGCAGGCAGTGCCTCCAGCCCACGGAATCCCACGGGGCCTCATCACCCTCCCCATCCCCCGAGGAGGAGGGCGAGGAACTCCCCGCCCCCGCTCAGGTGGTGCTCCGACCGGGCGTGGTTCCGGTGGAGGAGGCCGCGTTCCTGATTGTCGACGCCGATACGGGTGCGCACCTGCCTGAGGTTCGATATCGCTTCTACGGGCCTCTTGGAAAGCCTCTCGGTGCCTGGAAACCCGTTGGAGTCGGCGGGCTCGCCCAGGTGCAGGTGATGGGAGGATTCGGTCCGCGTACGGTGGAGTTCGAGGCGGAGGGGTATCGCAGCCAGCTCTTTGAGCTGCTGTTCCCGGAAAAGTCGCAGATCGTCGTCAGGCTTCATCGCCCTAGACAGCTGCACGTGCGGATTGTGAACCCCGACGGAACGCCGGCCACGAATGCCCAGGTACGGATCTCAGGTAACGACCACGCCCTCGGTTTGGAGCCCGCTCTGAGCCTTCAGCACCGGCGGATGGTCAGGCGCGATGGGAGGGGATGGTCCGAACCCGCTCCCGATGGGGTTGAAGCCGTTGTCACCCACCTCTTCTCCGACAGCCGGGGCGGGGTCCTCCTGACATGGGACAGTCCGGAGCTTGTAGGCGTGATGCGCGACTCTCCGCCGATGGAGAGCTTCCTCCTGCTCGCGGTGAGTTCGAATGGGTTCGCCGCCACCCCGATGGTCGCCCAGACGCAAGACCAGAGGGAGGTCGTCGAGTTGCTTCCCTGGTGCACGGTCGAGGGCCGGCTCACGCACCATGGGAAGCCGTTGCCGCATCAGCCTGTGTTGATCACCCTTGAAGGGAGTGAGGAGATGGGCAGCCTCCGAAGCCTCCGGTGGCTGGCGATGTCCGATCCTGGCGGCTTCTTCCGATTCAGGGACGTCCCGCCCGGCACTCGGAGGTTGCTCCCAACACTGCCCGACAGGGCACCCAATGCTCAGGCGGGGGACTGGCGTTCTGCAGGGGGAAGAGGCGTCAAATTGAGACCTGGACGAACGAATGTCGTGGATCTGGACATCGGTGGGGCTGCGGTGACGGGTGTTGCCGCCGTTTCGGACGCCGGGCTTGCAACACGGGAGCTCCTGGTGGAACTGCTGCCAAGAGATCCGGAGGCGCGCGCCAACAACCCGTCCCTCACGTTCATCGGGCATGCACGCCGTGTCACGGGTGGCAGCACCAGCGTGGGCGGGGCATCGAGGTCGATGGTTTGTGCCAGCGGAGCCACCTATTGGTTCGAGGATGTGGCGGCTGGCGACTACATCCTGGAGGCGCGGGAGAATGTCCCGTTCAATCGACGCTTCGACGCGCCAGGCCAGTTGGTCCCTTTCCCGGTTTATAGGACGGAGTTAACGGTTGATGTCAGCGCGGCTCGTGACGGGCGTACCATCAATCTTGGATCACAACCCTTGGCCCCAGCGAAACCGGGGCGGTCGGCCGGGGCACCGATCCCTGGGTTGGGTGAACAGTGATCACCCTTCTGACACGCCGGCCCTGCCAGGCGCAGCTCCCAACCCCCGCCACCCCGCTTGCGGGGTCGGAAACCTACTCCCCGGAGATCCCGGCCAGGCACCGGGCCCGCGCTGCGGCACGGCGTCGGCGGATCCAGGCAACCATGATGATGATTTCCATCAGGGAGCCCAAGGCAGCCAGAAACGCGAGCGTGGCGCAGGCGCTGCCATAGACCTCGCCTCCAAACCCCTGGAGCAGGGAACGGAACACGACGTCCCCCCAGAGCAACAATCCTGAGGCGACGCACAGCAGGAGCATCGCCCGGGAGCGTCGAATCCGTTGGACAGGGGTGAACACCGCGCAAGGTAACACCAACCGGTCCACCCCGGGAGGCCCCCTTGGGCTGCGGGAGATGCGAAACCGGGCATCGGGGATCCCCCGGCCCGGAACTCCCTCGTTGGCAATTGCGGTTCCGGGTTGGAGGCCCGATATTGCACCGGGCCGGGCCGTGGGAATCACCCCGCGCGACGTGCCCCCGCAAACATGATTCAACTCAGCACGCAGCTTGCCGTTTTCCTTGAAAACCGACCCGGGATGCTCGGGCGCGTGGTGGATGCGCTCGCCAAGGCGCACGTGAACATCTACGCCATGTCGAGCAGCGACACCGTGGACCACACGGTGATCCGTATGGTGGTGAACGATCCCCAGAAGGCGCTCTACCTCTTTGAGGAACGGGGGACCCTTGTGGTCGCGGATGAGATCCTCATGATCGAAGGGGATAACCGGCCCGGATCGCTCGGGGAGATCGCCACAAAGCTCGGAAAGGCCAGGATCAACATCGAGTACGCCTACTTCGCCACGCTACCCAAGTCGAAGAAGGGACTTCTGATCCTGCGCGTGGATCGGCCAAAACAGGCCCTCAAGGTCCTGAACACCTGAACGGTCCCGGCTGCGGAACCCCGGTTCCTGTGGACGCGTCGCAAGTGATACATCCCCTGGTTTACGAGGTTCACACCCGGCGCTGGCTCCGCGGGTTTGGCGTGGCCCCGGGTGGCGACTCCTGCAAGCTGGGGGAGGTTCCTGAGGCCGCCATCGCCCGACTTGCGGCCTTGGGGTTTACCCACCTCTGGCTCATGGGGGTCTGGAGCATCGGCAAGGAGCCGCGTCGTCATGCGTGCGCCCTGGCAGAGCAGGGGGAGCTCCGGCCTCCCGGGCTCCGGGTCCCCCCCTCCGAGGTCATCGGCTCACCATATGCCATCCACGCCTATCGGGTCCCTCCCGAACTGGGGGGGGAGGAGGGGTTGGCCCGACTAAGGGCCCGGCTGCACGCCCACGGAATCGGGCTGATCCTTGATTTCGTACCGAACCACCTCTCCTGCGATCACCCGTGGATCCGGGAGTTTCCCTCCCGGTTTGTCACCTCACCGGGCCCCCGGGAGGGGTTCTTCCGTGTCGCGACGTCGCGGGGCCAGCTTTGGGTGGCTCATGGCCGGGATCCCTATTTCCCGCCGTGGACCGACACGGCGCAGCTCGACTGGCGGGCCCCGGAGGTCTGGAGCGCCATGCAGGCCGAGCTGGAAGGCGTGGCGGCCCGTTGCGACGGGGTGAGGGTCGACATGGCGATGCTGCTCCTTCCTGAGGTCTTCCGGCGACAGTGGGGAGAGGAGGGATCCCCTCACATCCGGCCTGGCGGGAGTGCTTCGGAATACTGGCCTGGGGCGATCGCCGCTGTGAAACGCCGGCACCCGGGCCTGCTCCTCCTGGCAGAGGCGTATTGGGATCTGGAGGCGCGCCTGGCCGCCCAGGGGTTTGACTATGTTTACGACAAACGGTTCTACGACCACCTGGTAGGCCGTCGGCCATCGGAGTCCCTTCGCCACGTGACGGCAGAGGGGGCGGCGCTCTGGAACCAAGGGGCCCGATTCCTCGAGAATCATGACGAGCCGCGCATCGGCTCCCTGGGATCGATCGCGGAACAACGGGCCTGGGCGGCCACCCTCCTGTCGCTTCCCGGGCTGAGGCTGCTGCATCACGGCCAGCTTGAGGGGAGATCCACCTACTCGGACATCCGATGTCTGACGGACCCTCCACCTCCGGTGGATGAGAGGCCGGAGGTGGCTGAGGTTTACGTGCGGTTGCTTTCCGAGGCGCGACGGCTTGGGCTCGGTCGGGGTGTCGCAGAACGGATCTTTCCCGAAGCGGCCTGGGAGGGAAACCCGAGCCATGGTGGATTTGTCGCCCTCCTCTGGCACAGCCGGCCCGGAGCCCCATCGGTCCTTTGCGTTGCCAACCTTGCCGACCACCGCGGTCAGGCCCGATTGCGACTTCCCCGGGGGACAGCCCTGGAGCGACGGGGAGGGGACTGGTGCTGCTCGGATTGCCTTGGGTCGGGGAGCGTGAGGCACTCCGCCGAGGAATTGCACGAGGCAGGGGTGGTGCTGGATCTCGGGTCCCTGGAGGTCCGATGGATGGAGCTTCACCCGGAACCGTCTGAACCTTCCGTGACGAGGTAGGGGGGAGGGCTACCTCCCGGGATCGTGGGTCAGGGTCATGGATCCTCCTTTGGGGATCCGGAGTCGCAACTCCCTGCCGGACCAGGGGGAGAGGAGGGTGCATGGGGCACCCTGCTCGGAGGTGATGATCACTCGGCTGACACGCCCCTGGCGCCGCTCGGCGGAGACCAGGAACGCTCCCTGGGCGCGGAGGGTGGTGAACCCCGCGTCGCTCCACGAGGAGGGGATCGCCGGAAAGAGCTCAATCCGTCCGCGGTGGCTCTGGAGGAGCATCTCCTGAAGGCCTGCGGCGGCGGCGAAGTTTCCCTCGAGGGTGAATGGGCGGTAGGTCATTCCGGAGTGGTGGTTCCCGGATTGATCGCCGTTGCAGTGGAAACTGTTCCTGAGGGTGAAGGCGGTTGCGAAGATCTCGAGCGCCCGTTCGGCCCGGGTCCCCTCGCGGGCGCGTGCGGCGAGGTTGCCCAGCCACGCGTAGCTGTATCCACACCATTGGGAGGGCCCCAGGCGGTCGAGTTCGTCGAGCGCCTCGCCGACTGTGCGGGCCTCCGAGGGACCATCCCGCACATCAATCAACCCCAGGGGATGGATCGCCATGAGATGGGAGAAATGGCGATGGGATGCCGTGAGCGGTGCGCCAGGCGCGACCAGTAGCCCCTGGCGTTCACTCAGGGCAAATGGGGGGAACTCCGCGAGCACCCCTCGCCAATGGGCCGCCTCGGCCCCGAGGGCAAGCTCCTGCGCGAGCTCGGCTGTCGCCCCCGTCAGCCAGCGCATGAGGGCGAGATCGTAGTTGGTGAGCTCGGGAAACCAGGCCGCGGGGCTGTTGTCATGGATCTCGGGGGAGCTGCTCAGCGGCAGCGTCCGGTATCCCGAGGGGCTGCGGCGGGCGGAGACCGCCTCGATGAAGCGGCTCGCCTCCCTGAGGTAAGGCCAGGCACGGTCCCGGAGGAAGGCCCGGTCCCCGCTGTACTTCCAGTGAAGGTAGAAATGCTGGGCAAGCCAGGCCGCGGTGGTGCAGGAGTGGGTGTACTGGCGCCATCCGCCGATCTGGCGGTTGAGCAGGTCGGCCGTCATCGGGACGTTCATCCCCGGAAGCCCAAAGAACTGGCGGGTCCATGCCACGCAGTTCGAGCGGGTCGCCCAGAGCCAGTCGAGATAGGCGAGCCCCTCCTCGAGGTGATTTGCGGAGTAGCAGGGCCAGTAGCTCAACTGCGTGTTGAGATCGTGGTGATAGTCCCCTTTCCAGGGAGGGAGCTGCCCGTCGTCGGCCGTCCAGGGACCCTGAAGTGTGATGGGTGGGGCACCCCGGCGGGAGGCGGCGCCGAACTTGTAGTTCTCGAGTTCCCATTGGCGTTGAAGCACGGGGTTGGGGACCTCGATGGAGGAGGCTTCCCAGTAGCGATTCCACCACCGTTGGTGGGAGGCTGCGACAGGATCATACCCCTCGGCGAGCCCCTGCTCGGCGCGGCGTCGGGCGGTGGTTGAGGGGTCGGTTCCCTCCGCGCTTGAGGCAATCGACCACGCGCCGACCGTGGATGCCCCCTCGGATCGCCATGCGAGGTGGACCGCAAAGCTGAACCCACCGGCCCCTTGCTGGAGGTAGGAGGACCAGCCGGGCCCGGATGCCACCTTCGGCGCGGGGTACCCGAGTTGGGCGAGGTCGCCGGCGCCGATCCCGCCCGACGCCGCGTGGTCGACCCGCCCGCCGAAGCTGGGTGGAACAAGCCGGGGGACGAGTCCCCGAGCCCCCTCGACCCGGAACATGCCGAGCGGACGGGTGGCGTGGACAAAGAGCTCGGCGCGGGCCCCATCCGAGAGCTCCATCCGGGCGACGGCTTGCCGGACCGGGAGTGAGGTTTCAACAAACGCCCCGGTCCCCCCGAAATCGAGCTCCAGGCGTCCGGCCGGAATCTTCGTCGGGGCGGGGCGATTGTAGGGAGCCTCGAGCATCCGGATCAGATCGTTGTGCCGCCCCGCCTGGTGCCACCCCTGGACGGTCTCCAGGGTGTAGTCGGGTGAGTGGAACTCCGGCACCGGGGTGAGATCCCAAAGGTCGGTCCGGTCGAGGGAGACCCGGAGCGGGTGACCCTCGCCCCAGACCAGTGCCCCGAGGGTCCCGTTTCCGAGCGGAAGAGCCTCGTCCCACCGGGTGACCGCGTTCGTGAACCGTAGGCCTCCCGCCGCAGCCCCGGTGTCCGAGGCGGCCAGCGTGAGGAGCGGGGCGGCCAGGGTGAGGAGCGCGAGTTGAAGGAGCCGGCGGGCGTCGAGCAGCAGTCTCATGGCAAGGGTGGGAGGCCCCGGGGCCGGGGGGAGTTCGCTCCGGCCGGACCTCGTAGGGCGACAACGGTGAGACGGCCGGGGTGGGGGCGGGATTCGAAATCAACCCGTGCCTCCACTCCCCGGGGGGATCCGATGGGACACGCCCATCGGATCCCCCCGGGTTCGGAGGGCAATCCCGGGTAAAACTCCGACAAGAAACGCCGATCCAGCCCCGCCTGCGTCCGGCAGGGTGCGCGGAAACCGAAACACTCAACCCTCTCCATCCATGCCTGACCAGAGCCACACCCAGCAGATCGATCCCGCGAGCAACCCCCTTGGAGGGTTTGAGGACTGGGAGACATTCATGGAGAAACGCTATCCGGAGCCGCTCCCCGGGACGGTGCCGGCCGGCGGGGCCCGCACCACGCTGAAACAGCGGGACGGGTACCGGGACTATCGTGCGGAGGCGCGCTCCTGCGTGAAGGAGTTCTATCACCAGAACCACCGTCTCCAGACCGTGGAGCTGGTGCGCGCGAAGCAGGCGGAGTTTGGCCGCCTCGGCCGCGGGGAGATGAGCGTCTGGGACGCCATCGCCCTGCTCGACACCATCGTGGACGACAGCGATCCCGACACGGAGAACTCCCAGCTCCTGCACGCCCTGCAGTCGGGGGAGGCGGCCCGCGAGGCCGGGATGCCGCGATGGTTCGTTCTCACCACCTTCCTGCATGATCTCGGGAAGCTTCTTTGCTGCTATGGGGAGCCCCAGTGGTCGGTGGTGGGCGACACCTTCCCGGTCGGCTGCCGCTTCTCGGACAAGATTGTGTTCTCCGAGTTCTTTTCCGAGAATCCCGATTCCGCGGACCCCCGCTACAACACCGAGCACGGGATCTACACTCCCGGGTGTGGCCTGGAGAACGTCCTCATGTCCTGGGGGCACGATGAGTATCTGTATTACGTCCTGCGTCCCTATCTTCCCGAGGCGAGCCACTACATCATCCGCTATCACAGCTTCTACCCCTGGCACCGGGAGGGGGAGTATGAATGGATGCTCAACGACAAGGATCGCGCGATGCTTCGCTGGGTGAAGGCGTTCAACCCGTTCGATCTCTATTCCAAGAAGGATGAGCGGCCGGACGTGGCAAAGCTCATGCCGTATTATCAGGAGCTGGTCCGGGAGTTCCTTCCCGGGAAGCTTCGCTGGTAGAAACGCGGGGCGGCGGGGGAGGGAGTCGGGCGCCCGTGTGCGCCGGGCCTTGTGTGCGCAGGGCTTTGCGTTGCATCCGACGGCGGGTTGGCGTTACGGTCCGGGGCAGGTCCCGTCGACCGTTATGCCGATCTACGAGTTTGCGTGCCCGCGCTGCCGGGTGATTTTCAGCTTTCTTTCCCGCAGGGTGAGCCCCGCGGGCCTGCCGGCCTGCCCCCGCTGCGCGAGTCGCGACATGACCAAGCAGGTGACCGGCTTCGCCCTGATCCGTGCCCGCGACGAGCTGACCGCCGCCGGTGGGGCGGACGGCGGGCAGGAGCCCCCCGTTCCCGACTTTGACGACCCGAAGGTGGTGCGAGCCATGGAGCAGATGGAACAGGAGATGACCCATCTGGACGAGAACAACCCCCGACACATGGCCCGGATGCTTCGCAAGATGCAGGAGGTACTCCCCGCCGGGAGCCTTCCGGGCGATGTCGATGCAGCCATCCGTCGTCTGGAGGCGGGTGAGGATCCCGACGCGATTGAGGAGGAGATGGGGGACCTCCTTGGGTCCTGCGCCGCGGCGGTCCGCCGGCGAGGCGTTCGCCACTCCCGGAACGCGGCATTCGTCCGGGACCCCGCCCTGTACGACTATCCTTCCACATGAGCCTTCCCAACGAACCCCGCCGCCGCCGTGCTGACGACCCTGAGTGGGATGCCCGCTTGCGTCGAGTGGCTGTGAAAGTCCTCCGGTTGTGCGACCGCGAACATCCCGCTGACGCCGTCTTGAGGGGGGTCCTGGCGGAGGAACGAGGCCTCAGCCGGTCGGAGGGGGGTGAGGTGGCGCAGATGGTTTTCAACTTTCATCGTTGGCGGGGATGGCTCGGCGACGACCAGGCCACGGCCGACCTCGATTCAGGCGTGCGTGAGGCAAACCGCCTTGAGGCCCGGCACTCCCGATCTCCCTCCTCGTTCACGGATGAGGAGCTGATCCAACGTTCTGTGCCTCCCTGGGTGGTCTCGGAGGTCGAGGTCACCCCGAGTTGGGCCAGATCGCTCCAGTCTCCCCCGCGGCTCTGGCTCCGGGCCCGCCATGGGAAGCGTGACGCCCTGGCGCGGACCCTGTACGACGTGGTTCCGGGGGCCACCCAACTTTGCCCCGACGCCCTGGAGTACCAGGGGCAGACCGATCTTCATCGGACGCCGGAGTTTCAGTCCGGGGAGTTTGAAATCCAGGACCTGAGCTCCCAGGCCGTGGGGCATTTGTGTGCGCCGGCACCGGGCGAAAGCTGGTGGGATGCCTGTGCGGGGGAGGGGGGGAAGACGCTCCATCTCTCGGACTTGATGGGGAACAAAGGAATGCTCTGGGCCAGCGACAGGGCTTCATGGCGCCTCAAGAAGCTGAAACAGCGGGCCGCGCGCGCGCGAGTGTTCAATTACCGGGCGGCCCCCTGGGAAGGCGGAGTGCGGCTTCCCACGAAGACCCTGTTCCACGGGGTGTTGGTGGATGCCCCGTGCAGCGGCATCGGCACCTGGCAGCGGAACCCTCATGCGCGGTGGTCCACGCTCCCGGCCGATGTCCAGGAGCTTGCCGCGATCCAGTTGCAGCTCCTCTGCAACGCGGCCGCGGCCCTGCGTCCCGGGGGGCGGCTGGTGTATTCGGTCTGCACCCTGGCCCGCGCCGAGACCACGGGGGTGGCCTCCGCCTTTGAAGCGCGGATGCCCGGGATGCGACCCTCGAATCTGCCCGTGACGCTGGATCTGGCGGCCGCCTCCCCGGCCCCGCATCAGCTATGGCTCCGACCCGGGGACTTTCCAGGGAACGGAATGTTCGTCTCCGCCTGGGTCAAAGCGAGCTGAGGTCCCCCCCATGGCTCAACCCCCTTCCTGGTTCGCCTGCCTGCTGCTGCTTCTCGTCGCAACGGGAGGGGCGGGGCTGGGGGCCGCGCCCCGGCTTGAGCTCAAGACGGGGGATGTGGTTGCGTTCGTCGGCGGGGCCAACATGGCTGCGGCGGCGGAGTCGGGGCATCTTGAGGCGATTCTCTCGGCGAGGTTTCCGGGCAGGCAGATTCGCTACCGGAACCTCGCGTGGGAGGCGGACACCGTCCATGCGCAACCGAGGGATTTTAACTTTCCCGGCCTGACGAACCTGCTCTCGCGGTTCGAGGCGCGGGTGGTGTTCATCGCATTTGGGCAGGCGGAGTCGCTTGAGGGGGAGAGCCGGCTGGGGGCTTTTCGCGAGAGCCTGGCCCGCCTGGCAGGGGGGATCGCCACAGGCGGGAGGGAAGTGCTTCTTGTGACCCCCGTGCCGTTTGAGACACCGGGAGGGGTGATGCGGGATCTCCGGCCCTTGAATTCATCGCTGGCCCGATACGCGGAGGCGATCGCTGATCTCGGCCGCGAGCGGGCGTGGCGGGTGGTCGACCTCTTCACCCGGCTTCGGCAGCGCCCCCCCGGAGCGGCCTCGCTCACGAGCGACGGCATGCACCTGACGCCGAGAGGGGAGGCGGTAGCGGCGAGGGTGTTCGCGCAGGAACTCGGGTGGGATCCGGTCGATGCGGGGTTCTCCGAACCCTCGGAGGGTGGCGTCTGGACCGATCCCAGGTGGGAGGGGCTCCGGCAGGCCGTGGTGGCGAAGAACCGCCTCTGGTTCGATTACTGGCGCCCGATGAACTGGGCGTTCCTGGGGGGGGACCGGACGGAACAGCCCAGCAGTCGGGATCACCGCGACCCGAAGATCCGGTGGTTCCCCGCCGAGATGGAGCGCTTTCAGCCCCTGATCTATTCCGCCGAAGCCCGGATCGATTCGCTCGCAGGGGCTCTCGCGACCCCGCCCACCCCCTAGCTCGAATCGATCCAGACCAGCCCCATGCGCCTCCGTCGACCTCCAATCCCGCTGCTCGCTGTCGCTCTCATGCTTCCCCCGCGGGGGGCCGCAGCCGACCCCCACGACCCGGCAACGGAACTCGCATCGCTTCGGGTGCTGCCCGGGTTCCAGGTGAACCTGTTCGCCTCGGAGAACGAGGGGGTGGTGAAGCCAATCCAGATCCGTTTCGATCCGCAGGGGCGACTCTGGGTGGCGGGGAGCACGGTGTACCCGCAGATCGAGCCGGGGCAGGCGGCGAACGACAAGATCGTCGTCCTGGAGGATACCGACGGGGATGGCCGCGCGGACCGATCGACGGTCTTCGCCGACGGGCTCATGGTGCCGACGGGGCTGGAGCTGGGGGATGGCGGGCTTTATGTCGGGCAGGGAAACGAGCTTCTCTTCCTCCGGGACACGGACGGGGATGGGCGGGCGGATGAGCGTCGCGTGGTGTTGCGCGGGTTTGGGACGGGGGATGCCCACCAAACCATCAACTCATTCACCTGGAGCCCGGGCGGGCAGCTCTTCATGTGCCAGGGGTTGCACGCCTTCTCCCGTGTCGAGACTCCGTGGGGAATCGAAAAACTTCACCAGGCCGGGGTCTGGCGGCTCGATCCCCGGCGTCTCCACCTGGATCCCTTCCTCGACGAGGCGATGGGGCCTCAGAACCCGTTCGGGATCGCGTTCGATCGGTGGGGAGCCCCGATTCTCGTCGCGGGGAATGGCGAGGGGGTCTACTTCCTGACCCCGGGCATGACCCGGGCCCACGAGCGTGTGGCGATGAAGGCGCTCTGGAACACGGGACGCAAGTTCGGAGGGGCCGATTTTGTGGAGAACAGTCATTGGCCCCCGGCCAACCAGGGGGAACTGGTGACGGGGAGCTATTTGAACAACTCGGTGTTTCGCTTTCGGCTCGCCCCGGAGGGGGCGGGGTTCCGGGTTGAGGATCTGCCCCCGTTGATCACCTCGACCGACACGAGCTTCCGGGTGGTGGATGCCCGCTTCGGCCCGGATGGGGCGCTCTATCTTTGCGACTGGTACAACCCGATCATCGGCCACTATCAGGCCTCGTTCCGGCATCCCGACCGGGACAAGGCCCATGGCCGAATCTGGAGGGTCACGGCGGCGGGCCGCCCCCTGGTGCCATCCCCGTCGCTGGGCGGGCTTGGGGTTCCGGAGCTTCTGGAGCGGCTTCGGTCGCCGGAGCGATGGACGCGCCAGATGGCGAAGCGCCGGTTGTCGGAGCTTCCGGCGGCGGAGGTCCTTCCCGCCGCGGGGGCCTGGGCGGCGAGGTTGGGGGGGGGCATGCCGCCCGAGGAGGCGGAGCACGCCCTGCTGGAGGTTGCCGGAGTGTTTGAAGCCCAGGAACAGCCCTCGATGCCATTGGTGGAGCGGCTTCTCGGAGCCTCCAACCCGCGGGTTCGTGCCTATGGGGCGGGGCTCGCGGGACGCTGGGGGGATCGGCTGACGGGGGTGTTGCCGCTCCTGGCGCGGGGGGTGAGGAATCGCGACCCGGCGGTCCGCCTCGAGGCCGTGGTTGCCGCGAGCTACCTGGCGGACCCGCAGGCTTTGGAGGTGGTTCTGGGGGTGACGGAGCATCCGATGGATGGCTTCCTCGACTATGCCGCGGGCCAGGCGATCCGTGTGCTCAAGCCGGCCTGGGGTCCCGCGCTCCGCGAGGGCTCCATCTCACTGGGGGCGTCCCCGGCTGCCATCGAGTTTCTGGTGAAGGTCGATCGTTCCCCGGACACCCTCAAGGGGGTGATCCGGCGTCTCGAGGATCCAGCAACGCCCCGCGCGTCGAGGGAGAGTCTCCTCGGGGTTCTGGCGGAGGTTGGCACGGCCTCGGATCTTGGACTCCTGCTCTCGCCGCCGGGAGCCATGACGGAGGACCCGGGGGGACTCCAGGCGCGCGGGTTGGAGCTTCTTGTCGCTTGCGAACGTTCGAGGAAAGTCCACCCCTCCGGGGAACTGGCGGCAGGGCTGGCTCCTGGGATGGAGTCCAAGGATCCGCGTGTGGTGGCGCAAGCGATCCGCCTCGCAGGTGCATGGTCGCTGGCCCTCTTCCGTGAGAGGGTCGTTCAACTGGCGTCGGGGGATGGCACCCCTCGGGGGGTGAGACTGGCGGCCATCGAGAGCCTCGGGTTCTACGGCGACGCCGCGCTGCTCGCCCGCCTCGCGGCAGGCGGGGCTGGGCCGGAGGTTGCGGTCGCGGCGGTGGAGGCGCTGGCGCCGCTCGATCTGCCGGGGGCAGCCCGGGCCGCCGCATCCCTCCTGAGCTCCCCGGTGATGGAGGGGGAGGCAGGTCGCGTGGTATCGGTTTTCCTGGCCCGGCAGGGGGGGGCTATTGCGTTGGGGGAGGGGTTGATGAAGGGAGCCGGCCGGCCGACGAAACGGGCGGCCACCCTCGCGCTGGAGCGGATGACCGGGAGCGGACGGAGCGAGCCCGCTCTTTTGGGCATTCTCAGGAACGCGGCGGGGGTGAATAGCCAGTCGCGGGAGCTGACGGCGGGGGAGATCCAGCTGCTCGCCCAGGAGGTGGGATCGGAGGGAAATGCCGTGCGGGGAGGGGAGATCTACCGACGGGCCGAGCTTGGTTGCCAGAACTGTCACGCGATCGGCGGGGTGGGGGGAAGCATCGGTCCGGACCTCGGGGCCCTGGGGACCGCCCAGCGTGTCGACTTCATCATCGGCGCGGTGTTGTATCCGCAGCGGGAGGTGAAGGAGGGGTTCACGGCATTCGCGATCACCACCCGCACGGGGGACGAGCACCAAGGGTATCTAATCCGGGAGTCGGCCGAGGAGGTGGTCCTGCGGGATGTGCTGCTTCAACGGGAGGTGCGGGTCCGGAGGGAGGCGATCCAGGAGCGGCGCAAGATCGGGTCGCTCATGCCCCCGGGGCTCGTCGACGGGCTGACGCGGGGGGAGTTCCGGGACCTGGTGCGGTTCCTCTCGGAGCTCGGGCGACACTAAACCTGGAAGGGAGAATAAAAACCGCGGATGACGCGGATAGCACGGATTCTGAAGGGGACTTGATGGCGGACCCATTCGCTTCGTGGGGGTGACTTTCCTCGGTGTGGCTTTCGCCTCCCAACTTGGCGCACATCCGTGTTCTCCGCGATATCCGTGGTTCTTCCACTTCCGTTTCTGCGTACAAAAAGAAGGCGCGGGCCGAAGCCCGCGCCTTTGTTGCGATCCGGTGCCGGAGAGCGGCGCCGGGTTCCCCAGAATCAGCCGTGGTAGCCCTCTTCCCCGTGTTCGGCGAGGTCGAGGCCCGCGGTCTCGGTCTCTTCGCTCGGGCGGAGGCCGACCACCGCCTTGACGATGTAGGCGATCACGATGGTGCCGACGATCGCGAGGGCGATGGTGATGGCCATGGCCTTGAGCTGCTCGAACACCAGCGGCTGCATGCAGGTATCCTTCACGTAGTCCTTGAGGTTCGTGGCGAGGTTGGCGTTCGCAGAGTTGCGGGCCAGGACGCCGGTCAGGAAGGCCCCGAGGGTCCCGCCGACGGCGTGCACCCCGAAGGTGTCGAGTGCGTCGTCATACCCGAAGATCGGCTTGAGGTAGGAGCAGGCGAGGAAGGGAACCACACCCGCGAGGATCCCGATCACAACGGCGCCGCTGATGGTGATGAACCCGCAGGCCGGGGTGACCACGACCAGCCCGGCGACGGCGCCGGAGCAGAACCCGAGGATGCTCGGCTTCCCCTTGAGGAGCCATTCCGCGGCGGCCCAGGCGAAGCAGGCGACGGCGGTGGCCATCGTGGTGGTGGTGAACGCGTTGGCGGCCACACCGTCCGCGGCCACGGCGGATCCGGCATTGAACCCGTACCATCCGACCCAGAGCATGCCGGTGCCGACCATGCAAAGCACCATGCTGTGGGGCTGCATCGGCTGTTTGCCGAAGCCGAGCCGCTTGCCCAGGATGAGGCAGAGGATGAGGGCCGACCATCCCGAGGACATATGCACCACGGTGCCACCGGCGAAGTCGATCGCCTTGATCTTCGCGTCAGCGTTCCAGACGCCGTTCATCACCCCGTTGATGCCCCAGACCCAGTGGGCCAGGGGGAAGTAGACCACCACCATCCAGAGGGCGACGAAGAGGAGGATCGCGGAGAACTTCATCCGCTCGGCGATGGCGCCGACGATCAGCGCCGGGGTGATGATGGCGAACATCATCTGATACATGGAGAAGACGTTGTGCGAGACCCAGAAGGAGTAGTCCGTGTTCGGGTTGGAGTCGACGCCCTCGAGGAGTGCGTGCTTGAAGCTCCCCCACCAAGGGCCGGCCCCGTTGGCGAAGACGAAGCTGTAACCGAAGAGCCACCACATGATGGCCACCAGGCCGGTGATCCCGAGGCACTGGGCGAGGACGCTCAGCACGTTCTTCTTCCGGACCAGGCCGCCGTAGAAGAGGGCCAGGCCGGGGAGGGTCATGAAGAGCACGAGCGCCGCGGAGGTCATCATCCAGGCGTTGTGGCCGGGGCCGGATCCGGAGATGTTCGACTTGACGTTGTTCGTGGCGGTATCGGCCTGGCGGGCTGCGTTGTTGATGTACGCCTCCAAGTCGAGAACGCGCTGCTCCAAGGTGGGATCCTTGGGAGCCGGGGCGGCCGGGGCTGCGGCGGGAGCCGCCGCCGGAGCGTCGGCGGCGCGGAGATGCGTGACGCCAAGCGCCAGCGTCATCATCAGACTAAGATAAAGAAGGGCTTTTTTCATGCGGTCTTGTATTGGGTGATTTGAGTCGTTTGTTATGGTCGTGGGTTCCTCCCGGTGGGTCAGACGGCGGCCTGCCCCTTCTCCTCGGTGCGAATCCGAATGGCCTCCTCGACGGGGGAGACGAAAATCTTCCCGTCGCCAATCTTCCCGGTCTTGGCAGCCTTGATGATCGCCGCGACCGCCGAGTTGACCAGATTGTCCCCGATCACAAGCTCCAGCTTGATCTTCGGGAGGAAGTCCACGGTGTATTC
>DMJJ01000253.1 GCA_003452185.1 Verrucomicrobiales bacterium
TCCCCCTGCACCCGGCGGATCTCTCCGAGGGCGCGAAGGAACGGGGCGGACCCGGGCGGGAGCACCGCCGGAAGATCTGCCGTGGGGACCGGGGTCGCAGCCGGGACCTGACCGGCGGGATCCCGGAACTCGGGTTCCTCCCCGGTCGCCACCCAGTCCAGGATCTGGCGCACCCTCCGTTCCACGGTGTGAGCCTGGCGGACGCGGGCTTGGGCGTTGCGAACCAAAGCCTCCCTCCGACCCCGATCTCCCCGCAGGGCGGCGATCTGTGAGGCAAGCGCGGCCGGATTCTCCCGCGGAAACAGGAGGATTTCCTCCCCATCGGTAAAGAGCGATTCCGTCCGAGGCCGGTCCACCACCCTCCACGAAATCACCGGCCGCCCGGCGGCCATCGCCTCGTACACGCGCCCGGCATATCCCCGGACATACGATGGAAGATTCACCACGGAGGCTCCCGTCTGAAGCCCCCGCAGCCAAAGCTCGTAGCACGACGTGCGGATCCGTCGCCACGACTCCAGGTGAAGCGAGAGGATCCCAGGGGTGATGGTTCCCCCGCCCGCCAGGTGGGCATCCCACGCGCGGTGGGCCTCATCGAACAACGCGGGGAGCCGGGTGGCATCCTCCTCGGGCTCGCAGGAGAGGGACAGGAGGCTGGCCAGCTGCGCCTGGCCGAGAAGCTCATGGCGGGCACCATAAACGGATCCCGAAAACACGGCTCGCGTGTCGGGCGGCTCCGGTGCCTGGTCGAGAATCAACCGGCCGGGCACCGCCTGCGGCCACCACACCGCCTTGACCACCTGGCGCTGGTTGAGTTCCAGGGCATCCGCCTCGTCGATGCACAAGGCATGCGTGACATACTCCAACCTCCGCTCCACGTGGGCCTGGCGCTGCAGGAAGTTCGGGGATTGCGCGTACACCTCGGGTTCATACCGGAGGGACTCCATGACAAGGCCGACCCGCACCGGGGCAAGCCCGGCGAGGAAGTGCCAGAACTCCTCCTCCCACTCGCTGTGGACGAGCTCGACCCAGACCTGATCGAAGGTGCTTCCCTCACAAAGCGCCCTGACCTGCTGCTGCCAGGCCTGGCGGGCGTCCTTCGAGAGCCCGCAGATGGCAGGGAGGATCGTGTAGTCCACGCCGTTGGCCCTGAAACCTTCCTCCATCCCAAGGCCGGCCGGATAGGCGAGCCTGCGGGCGTGCTGCCACTGGGCGAACTCCAGGCAGAGATACAGGATCCGCGGCCGCCGATCCGGGGTCGCGGGCCCGGGCGGCAGGCCGGCGACATCCACCGGCGCGGGAGACACGGGCGCAGCCGCGGCCCGCAGGGGCACCACGCTCCAATCGTCCGTCCCGACCGCCGTCCGATGAATCCGCTCCCGTGTCAGCCGCGCCTTGGCCAGCAAACCCTCCACCCGTTCATCCCGGCTGCGCCCCTCCTGAACCAGCCGCTCCAGAAGCTGGCTCGCCTCGTCATGCAGCATCGACTCGTCGGCGAGCCGCACCAGCAGCCCCTCAGCATCGCGGTCCGACCCCGGGCTGCGGGACTCGATCAGCAAGCGGGCCGCGCGCAGGGAATAAAATGGGAAGGCCGGGTCGAGACGCGACGCCTGGAGGGCATGCTGGCGCCTGCGCGCCGCGTCCACCTCAGGGGCCTGACCGGTCTCATGCCAGCTGGCGTAGTAGGCCATGGAGGCCAGCACCAGCCGGGTCAGCTCCGGGGAGGCCTCCTCCCCCGTTTGATGGGCCCGGGTGCAGGTGTCGAAGTACTCGCGATAGTTGAAAAACTGGCTGAAGAAATCCCACGGAAACACATCCTCCTCGGGCCGCACCACCCAGCTCCCCGTCGGCAGGGAGAGGGCCTCGTGAAGCCAGCCCAGCGCCTCGGTCACCTCCGCCCGGGTGCCCAGGTGGAGCGCCGCCCGGATGGCGTTGAAGCGGAGTACCAAACACTTTGGGTACCGGGCCATCCCCGCCCGGGAGAGCTCCAGAGCCCGGGCCAGCAGGCTGTGGTCCGGGGTGACCCGGGTGTTGAACGAAGCCAGGACATTGAGGGCCGTCGGCAGGTGCGCCGCCGTCGCCTGCTCGAGCACGATCTCCCGAACCGCATCGATCAGGGGTCTTGGAGAATCCTGCTGTTCCACATCCCGAAGCCACTCCCCAACGCTGCGTTGGCGCACCGCACGGCTGATGCCCGGCCTCCAGGCCCACCCCTTGCAGAAGATCGACCGCTTCTGACGAAGCGTCCCCGGATCGAGACGCTTCCGAGCCTCCCGCGGCTTCGCCGCGAGGAATGTCAGGAATCGAAAATACTGCGACGCGGCCACCTCGGCGCCGAACTCGCTGCGGACACGACGGGCCCCCTGCTGGGCAGCCGGGCCAAACACATCCCACTCGCGGCGAATCCGCCGAAGGACATCCGGAAGGTCCCCCGCGTCGAGCGAATAGGGAAGAATGCCGTCCTCTTCACCCAGATACGCACGGAGGATGCTCTCCTTCTGCACCGCCACGGCAGCCCCCATGGCGAGGGACTCCAACCCCCGGGTCGGCATCCCGCCGGGGTGGCGGATGTAGGTGAACGCTGCCCTCGTCTTGCCCAGGATCGTCAGGTAGTCGTTCACCATCAGGAACCCCTCGATGAACTTGACGCTCAGGTCGGTTTGCCGAAGCACCTGGTGAAGCAGCCGCGCCTTGTCCGGATGGTAGGGGTGCTGCGTGGTCCCGGAGATGAACACGTCCAGCGCTCGGCGGGCATCCGGGCACGGAGGGGGCGACATCGCAAGCCCGAACGCTTTGGGAAACACGCTCACAGGGCCCGGAACCAGCTGCCTCACGTCCCGCCACTCGGTCTGGTCGGTGGTCAGCAGCTCATCGAACAGCCCAAACCATGGAAGCGCGGCCTGGATATGAAGGTCGTAGTCCGCCGTGTGACCGAAGATCGGGCAAGGCAGGTCCTGGAGGTTCGGGGGGAGAAGATGCCACTCCAGCATCTTCGACACGTAGAAATCGGGGGGGGTTGCCTCGTCGAAAAACCGTCTTACATCGGCATACGGACGGTTGGGCTGGTCGTTCGGGTTGAACCCGTAGTTCACGACGTCGAAACGGGGATCCTTTCGGATCGAGGTGATGAAATCCCACTGGCTTCCCCGGTCGCACTGGGCGAGCACCCGGATGCGCGGCTTGCGGAGGAGGGCGAGAAGATTCCGGGCATGCGGGAGGTCGATGGTTTCCAGCCCGCGCACGGCGCGGGCATCCTCCCCGTTGAGCCAGCTCACCACGGCGGCATAAAATCTTCCCTCCGGCGTGCCGAGGGCCTCGAGCCGCGGCCCCACCCCGGGATCAGCGCAAATGAGGCCGCGGGCGGCCCAGGTCTGCCAGTCATCGGGTGCCCCGAACAAGGCGGCCGAGGCGTAGTCGCCCTGGCTGAAGGAGTCGGCCGCGGAGGCAAAGGAAGTCGTCGCGCTCATAAGCAGCCTCCGGGGAAGCAAGAACAACACCAGCCATCACCCCGGCCACACGGGGGCGCCGCAGTGCGTGCCACGGCCCGGCAGGGGGATGTCGGAGGCCGCGGCGAACCCGGATCGCGGGACGGAGAAAAAACAGGAAGCCCGGCGGCATTCCACCGGGCTTCTAACAAAGTGACTGGGCCGGGTGCGAACCCCCGGGCCGGGCGGGCTACGCCGCCGCGCGGGAGGAAGAGGCGTCGGCCCGGTAAATCCGGACCTCCTCCGCGGTGACGCGGAACTCCCCCTCGGAAAGCAACGCCTTGACCTCGAGCAACCCGCTCCCGGCGACATGCACCTCGTGGCACACCCAGGTCACCCCGGACCCGGTGACCTCGGGAAGCCGCGCCTGGCGGACACCGCGGAAAATCAACATGTGATCCTTGAGCTCCAGGATCACCTGGTCAAACGCAGGACGCTCAACCACGCGAACCGCCTCGCCCGAAAAATCATCCGTCGCCAACTGGCGCCAGGCATCCTTCAAGTGGGGGTTGATCGACCGGAGATGGGTCGCGTACTGCTTTTCAACCTGCTGCCATTGCTTGCGTCCCTTGGGAGTCTGGGCGGTCTCGTAAGCCTTGCGGGTGAAGTATTCCATGGAGTGTGGGGATGTTGGTGGTTGGTCTGTTGGTTTGTCGTGCTAGGCAATTATCGCCCGTCTCAGATGGGCATTACCTACTTAGCAAGGCTCGTGCCGAGCGTTTCATCCGAAGCCCCTGCCCCCCCCGGCAGCCCTGGGCGGGAGGGGCTTCCACCACTCTCGGGTTGAAGAGATCCCACCCCCCAAGCGTCGTAGTCTCGATCTCATGCACATCATCCGAAGGCTCTCCGCACGGCTCGCGCTCCCGCTCCTGACCCTGGGTTTGGGGGTGGGAGGTCCCCTCCAGCTCCTCGGCGCCGAGCTTCACGTCGCTCCAGGAGGGGACGATTCCAACCCGGGGTCCCGGTCAAAGCCGTTTGCAACCCTTGAGGCGGCTAGAAATGCCGCCCGCAGGCTCCTGGCGGAAAAGAAGGCCGGGGCGGGGAGCAAGATCACCCTTTGGGTGCATGGGGGGGATCATCTCCGTACCGAGCCGCTGAGGCTGACTGCCGCCGACTCCGGCAGAGCGGAGGCTCCCGTCCTCTGGAAGGCCGCACCCGGCGAATCACCCCGGCTCCTGGGAGGCAGGGCTCTCCACCATTTTGCGCCGATCATGGACCCGGATCTCCTGGCCCGTCTCACACCCGAAGCGCGGGCCCATGTGGTGCAAGCCGACTTGAAGGCCGAGGGGATCACCCGCTTCGGGGAGCTGACCTCCCGGGGCTTCGGTCGGACAACCCTCTCCGCGCACTCCGAGCTGTTCTTCGGCGGGAAGCCGATGCCCCTCGCCCGGTGGCCCAACGAGGGGGAGTGGGAGAAGATCGCCGGCTTCCCGGAGTCCGCGGGCAAGGGGGATGAACACGGGGGGAAGATCGGCGACCTGCCGCTCGGATTTCGTTACGCCGGGGAGCGCCCCACCCGATGGAAGGACTCGCCCGACATCTGGGTCCACGGGTATTGGGCCTGGGATTGGGCGAACTCCTACGAGCACGTCACCTCGATCGACCGTTCCCAGCACCTTGTGCGAACCGCCCCGCCGCACGGGAACTATGGATTCCGGACCGGCCAGCGATTCCAGTTCCTCAACGTGTTCGAGGAGCTCGACCAGCCGGGGGAATGGTACCTCGACCGACAGGCGGGCATCCTCTACTTCTGGCCCCCCTCCCCCGTCGAATCCCAGGAGGTCCTGCTTTCCGAGCTCGGCGCCCCGCTCATCGAGCTCGACGGGGCCTCCCATGTCACCTTCGAGGGCCTGATCCTGGAGGCGACGCGCGGCTCCGGGGTGGTCATCAAGGGGGGGAGTGCCGCCCGGCTCTCACGCTGCATCCTCAGGAACCTCGGGGCCGAAGGGGTCTCGATCCAGGGGGGCACCGGGCACGTCGTGTCCGGGTGCGACATCACGGACACAGGGGATGGCGGGGTTTCCATGAGCGGCGGGGATCGCAACACCCTCACGCCCGGAGGGCACGCCGTCGAAGAGTGCCGGTTCACACGGCAGGCCCGGTGGTCCAAGTGCTACGCCCCCGCAATTCTCATGAACGGGGTCGGGCTCCGGGCCTCCCACAACCTCATCCAGGAACACCCCCACTGCGCCATCCTGTACAACGGAAACGATCACCTGATCGAGTTCAACGAGATTCACCACATCGCCCTCGAGACCGGGGATGTCGGGGCCATCTACACCGGACGGGACTACACCTACCGGGGAAACCGGATCCGCTACAACTTCATCCACCACACCGGCGGCGTGGGGATGGGCTCCATGGGGGTGTACATGGACGACTGCGTGAGTGGGGCCGAGATCTTCGGGAACGTCTTCTACAAGGTTCACTGGGCCGCATTCCTCGGGGGGGGGCGGGACCACAAGGTGGAGAACAACATCTTCGTCGAGTGCGACCCGGCCGTGCGGATGGATGGTCGTGGCCTCGACAAGTCACCGGTCTGGCACAACATGGTGTACGACACCATGCGCAAGAGCCTCGCCTCGGTGCCACAGGCTCTCTACCGGCAGCGCTACCCGGAGATCAACGCCCTCGACGCCCTGTATGCCTCGGACGCCGGGATTCCGCCGCAAAACAACCGCGTGATCCACAATATCTGCGTCGGCAAGTGGATGGAGGTCGGCTGGCATGCGAAGGCCGACTGGGTGGAGGTCCGGGAGAATTTCACCGAGGGTGACCCGCGGTTCGTCGACGCGGCGAAGATGGACTTCCGCCTCCGCAAGGATTCCCCCGCCTTCAAGGTCGGCTTCCAGCCGATCCCGTTCGAGCAGATCGGCCCCCACGAGGCCCTTCGGCCGCGTCGATACTAGCGCAGCCCCCAAAACACCGGAGGCGGGCTGCGGCAGAGCCGCCCACCCGCCTCCCGTGGACAGAACCCGGGGCCGCCCGGTGGGTCAGACGGCCGCCAGTTCCGCCTCGGGCTTCCGGATCTCCTCGTCACTCAGGTAGCAGGCGGGATCCGAGGCCCAAATGTTGTTGTGGATCTGGACGGCGCGAACGCGGAACCCCCCGCCACAGATTCCGAGGAACCGGCAGGTCGAGCAGCGTCCCTCGAGCCGCTCGTTGCGGTTCCGGAGCGCCGTCAGGGTCTCGTTGTTCTGGTTGCTCCAAATCTGGCTGAACGGCTGTTCCTTCACGTTCCCCAGGGTCAGGGATTGCCAGAATTGGTCAGGATGGACGTTCCCCTGGGTATCAATGTTCCCGATGCCGGTGCCGGAGCTGTTCGACCCGCCGCCGTTCCATCCGAGGAGATCGAGCACCTCCTGGGCACGGGA
>DMJJ01000198.1 GCA_003452185.1 Verrucomicrobiales bacterium
TTTAAACCGCTAAGGGGACAGAAGGATCGCTATGGTGGGGACCGGGACTGCAGGGTTCTTTTTTGGATCAAATCCTCAAGCCCGCTTCGGAACATCGCGCTCCTTAGGTCCCCTTTGCGGTTGAACGTTCCCCGCCCGGGCCGGCCGGACTTTAAACCGCTAAGGGGACAGAAGGAACGCCATGGTGGGACCGGGACTGCTGAGTTCTTTTTCGGAGCAATTTCTCAAGCCCTGTTCGGAACATCGCGTTCCTTAGGTCCCCTTTGCGGTTGAACGTTCCCCGCCCGGGCCGGCCGGATTTTAAACCGCTAAGGGGCGGAAGGAACGCTATGGTGGGGACCGGGACTGCTGGGTTCTTTTTTGGATCAATTCCTCAAGCCCGCTTCGGAACATCGCGCTCCTTAGGTCCCCTTTGCGGTTGAACGTTCCCCGCCCGGGCCGGCCGGATTTTAAACCGCTAAGTGGCGGAAGGAACGCTATGGTGGGGACCGGGACTGCTGGGTTCTTTTTTGGATCAATTCCTCAAGCCCGCTTCGGAACATCGCGCTCCTTAGGTCCCCTTTGCGGTTGAACCTTCCCCGTCCGGCTGGTCGCGGTTTAGACCGCGGGGGGTTACATTTGCTCCAGTACCTCGATCCCTAGGAGGGAAAGCCCCTGCTTCAGGACCCGGGAGGTCAACTCGCAGAGGACGAGACGGGATTCGCGTTCCACCCCCTCAGACTTGAGCACGGGGCAGCTCTCGTAGAACCGGGCAAAGTGCCCCGCAAGCTCGTAAAGATAGGAGCACAGATAGTTGGGACGATACTCGGCCGCCACCGCCTCCAGGGTGATCCCGAACGTCAGGAGGTGCTTCGCCAGGCTGAGCTCATCGGCATGCGTCAGAGTGAAGGTTGCCGGGAGCGAATGGATTCCAACGCCGCTCTTACGGAAGATCGACCGGATGCGGGCAAACGCATACTGGAGATAAGGGGCGGTGTTCCCTTGCAACGAGAGCATCTTCTCCCAGCTGAAGACGTAGTCGCTCTGACGGTTCGGGGACAGGTCGGCGTACTTCACCGCCCCAGTCCCAACCACGCGAGCCACCTCTCGCCGCTCAGCCTCGGAAATCTCGGGACTCTTCTGGGTCACCACCTCAAAGGCACGAGATTCAGCCTCGGTGAGAACCTCCCCCAGCTTGACGGTCTCGCCGCTCCGGGTCTTGAACGGCTTCCCGTCCTCCCCAAGGATCGACCCAAACCAGACATGGGCCACCCGCATCCGGTCGGCCAGCCCAGGGTGCCACCGGCGCCAAATGGCGAAGAGCTGACGGAAATGAAGCTGCTGCCGGCCATCCGTCACGTAAATCACCTCGTCCGGCTTCCACACCTCCCACCGGTAGGCGAGGGTGGCCAGATCGGTCGTCGCATAGTTGGCCGCCCCATCCCCCTTCTGAATCAGGGCCGGGTTCGGCTGCCACTCCCCGTCCTTCTGGATGAGGAACGGGTCCTCCTTCGGAGGCAAAGCCCCGTCGCTAAAGACACAGATCGCCCCGCGGCTCTCCTGGGCAATCCCCTTCTCGGTCAACTCCTGCACCACGGCCTTGAGCCGGGGGTTGTAGAAGCTCTCCCCGAGGGTGTGATCGAAGGTGACCCCAAGCCGATGGTAGATCGTGTCGAACTGAACCTGCGAGAGCTCGATCATGCGACGCCAGATGGCGAGGTTCTCCGGATCCCCTGCCTGCAGCTTGACCAGCTCCTGACGGGCGTTCTCCCGCACCTGGGGGTCGGCTTCCGAGTCGGCGTTGACCTTCTTGTAGAGCCGCTCCATCTCCCCGATCGGATCCCGCTCCAGGGCCGCACTGTCCAGGTGCGACTTCCAGCCGATGAGCAGCAACCCGAACTGTGTGCCCCAGTCGCCGATGTGGTTGTCGGTGATCACCCGGTGGCCCAGCAGCCGGAACACCCGCGAAAGGGCGTCGCCCAGGGCGGTCGATCGGATGTGGCCAATGTGCATCGGCTTGGCGACGTTCGGTGAGCTGAAGTCGACCACCACGGTGCGGGGGACTGCGGCGAGGGAGAAAAAGAGCGGACCGCCCCGCAGGGGATCGAGCAAGGCGTGGCAGATCGCCGAGGGCTTGAGGCGGAAATTGAGGAACCCGGCGCCGGCGATCTCCACCCCCTCACACCACTCCGCAACCTCCAGCTTGGCGAGCACGTCCGTGGCCAGTTGGCGCGGGTTCATCTTCCTCTCCTTGGCGAGCGCCATGAGGGAGTTGGTCTGGTAATCCCCAAACCGGGTGTCCGGACAGGGGCGCACCGCAACTCCAGCCAGCGGGGCGTCGGGCAGCACCGCGGCGACGGCGGAGCGGAGTCGGGCTTCAAGTTCTTGGTGGAGCCTCATGTTCGTGGGTGTCGTGGGGGGGGGACGTTGGCCGGAAGGGCAGGGGACCTGCTGGGGACTTCACTCCCGCCCGCCGGGGGCCATGCAGGCGGAAGCGCGTCCGGGGCCTCAAGGCTTGAAGGACTTGATGACGGAGTACATCGACTCCGCATCGGGGGCCTCCTCCAGCGCGCGGCGAAATTCGTTTCGATGAAGCAGCTTTGCGATGTCCGCCAAGGTTCGGAGATGCTTCTGAAAATGGCCCTGGGGAACCAGGAAGAGCATCACCAGATTGACGGGCTGGTTGTCGAGAGAGTCGAAATGGATTCCCTTGCGCGAGCGGCCCATCGCTCCCACCACCTCGTAGATGAGGTCGGTCGAGGCGTGCGGAATCCCAATCCCGTAACCGATCCCCGTACTCATGGAGGTCTCCCGCTTCTTGACGACGGTAAGGATGGCCTCCCGGTTCTCCGGCTTGATCTTGCCGACGGAAACCAAATGGTCAATCAGCTCATCGATGGCCTCCCACCGATTGGTAGCCTTCATCTCCGGGCTGATCTGCTGCGGACTAAGGATGTCGCCAAGATCCATAAAGCGATAACTGAAAAGCATTTCGCCCAATCGCGAAACGCAAAGCAAGAGCGGAATGAAAATCCTTTCACCCGGTTGCGGAGGGAGGCTGCTGGAGTTTTGCGAGAACGTTGCCGGATCGACTGAAAGAAGTTGCCCGGGTTTGGCGTAATTCCCTGTGAACATTATGCAACCGAAACTGACGGCCCTGCGGCTTCCCATTGTGTGCAACACCCCCCGGCCCTCGCTGCCGAAACCGGCCCCGCGGCGGCTCGAAGTCCAGGAGGGGCGAAGCGACGACCCCGAGTCGGTCCGCTTCGAGGTGCCGATCCACCGCATCCGCCGCGCGATCGTCCAGAGCTATGCCATGGGGATATATGACTCCCGCACCATCGTGATGCGAATCACCACCCTATCCTCCCCGGGAACCCCCCTCGGCGGTGTCCGGGTCGATTCCGACTGGGTGCGCCGGTTTTGCCGTCAGGAGCGTCGCACCATCGAAAGCGAGCTCGCGTCGTTGCTCTCCGGCCGGGGGGGAGTGGGACGGCTTGGGCAGGGGGCCCCTGCCGGGGCACTCTATTTCCTCCTGGCAGCCCGCGAGCGGGTCAAGCTCGCCTCCTGGGTCGACAGCGTTTCCCGGGTTGCAACTCCCTAGTTCACAGTTGAATCGATGCCGGGGGAGGTGCGGAGTTGGGGGGGAATGGGGTGGGGTAATCGTTGCAAGGAATTAATCAATAAGGGGTTGACCCGGTTTCGAACATGGGGGAGAGTATTGGCACACTCCTAAACTCCAACTATGAATGCGTACAGCCCCCGTGCGCTCGTATCCTCACTACGAGCGCTGATCCTCGGTGCATCACTCCTCCCGTTGGCCTCCTCACTTGAGGCCCGGGTATTGGATAACTTCGACGGTGCCAGCAAAACCGACTGGACCGATTTCAGTTTCATCCCCCAGTTGGCCTACGGGGTCCCGACGCAGCAGGATGGGATGCTCAAGTTTGAATTGGACAACGTCGGGGCCATCGTCGGTGGTGGCATCTTCTCGGCGAGCCAGAAGACTTCCGAGGCCTTCGAGTTGAAGGAGGGACGCACGATCGAGTTCCGCGTCGATGTCATTCAGGGCGGCGCCAAGGATTCCTTCGCGATCCTGGGGTTTGTCCCGAAGAACATGTCGCCTAAAACGCTCGGCGGCTACGGCTTTGCCAAGTCGACCACCGACGCCCTGATCACGAAGGGCATCAACAAGTATTTCGTGGCCGATGCCGGCGCCCCGGCCCACCTCAAGCAGGACAACATCACGATGGTGCTGTCGCTGACGGCGAAGGGTGGGAACGTGATCATCCACGCGCAGGCTCTCGACAAGGATGCGGACAATGCGGTGCTCTGGGATCGGACGGTGGTCGACACCCCCGGGGCCGACCCCCTCGCGGGTGGGGCTGCGGATGATCCTCCCGCTCCGTACATCACGAGCGGGTACTTCACCCTCTACCTCTACGCGGACTACGACTCGGGTGCTGAGGAGCATCCCTACAAGGCCTATTACGACAACGCCGAGGTGTACGTCACCGACACCACGGTGCTCGATGACTTCGATGACGGCGTGAAGACCGGCTGGACCGACTTCACCTTCATCCCGCCGCTCGCCTACGGTGTGCCCGTCGAGCAGAACGGCCAGTTCCAGTTTGAGCTCCCCAACGTGGGTGACATCGTGGGCGGCGGGATTTTCTCCGCCAGCCAGAAGACCTCGCGGCTGTTTGACCTCCGTGAGGGGGAGCGGCTGACCTTCAGCATCGACGTGGTGCAGGGGGGGGCGAAGGATTCCTTTGCGATCCTGGGGTTCGTTCCGAAGGACAGCTCCCCGAAGACGCTCGGCGGCTACGGGTTTGCCAAGTCGACCACGGACGTCCTGATCACGAAGGGGATTAACAAGTACTTCGTGGCCGATGCCGGCGCTCCTGCGCATCTGAAGCAGGACAACATCACCATGACCATGACCCTCACGGCCAAGGAGGGGAGTGTCATCATTCACGCCACGGCGCTCGACAAGGATGCGGACAACGCCGTTCTCTGGGACCGGACCGTGATCGACACCCCGGGAGCGGATCCTCTTGCGGGCGGGGCGGCCGACAATCCTCCGGCTCCGTACATCACGAGCGGTTATTTCACGCTTTACCTGTATGCGGACTACGACTCCGGCGCGCCGGAGAATCCGTACAAGGCCTATTACGACAACGCGATCGTCTCCGCCGCACCGCCGCCGTCGAACTCGGAGCCGAACATTTCACCCGACACGACCCCGCTTGCGTACTCGAACTTCCTGCCTGCCGCCACGGACGTCTCCTTCAGCGTGGTGGATGACAAGGATCTCTCGGACGATAACCTGGCCCTCTCGTTGAATGGCGTCACCTACACCAAGGTGAACGGCCTGATTGTGACCGGCACGGGTCATTCCCGCCAGGCGACCCTGCATGGGAAGCTTGCCTCCAACGTGAACTATGCCGCCAAGTTCAGCGTGACCGACTCCGACGGCGTCACCGCCACCAAGACGATCTACTTCGATACCTTCGACGCCGATTCCACGGCCGCCATTGTTGTCGAGGTTGAGGACTATAACTTCAGCAGCGGCGGTTACTTCGACAACCCCACGCCGATCTCCGAGGGAAGCGGGCCGCAGGACGGCTCCTACAGCCTCCAGACGGGGGTGCAGGGGGTCGACTTCAATGACACTCGGACCGGGCCGCATGGCGTGGACACCCGGTATCGGAACCCGGATCCCGTCCGGATGCAGCACACCCTGGATTTCCAGCGCTCGAAGTTCGTGGACGCCGGCGGGACGGACAACGGGGTCTACGACTATGACGTCGGCGACATCGTCGCTGGTGAGTGGATGAACTACACCCGGACGTTCCCGGCCGGATCCTACGAGGTCTACCTGCGGGAGTCCGTCGTCAACATGGTCTCCGGGGACAGCGCCCTTGAGTTGGTGACGGGGGATTCGACCCAGCCCGACCAGACGGTGAAGCAGCTCGGCACCTTCCTTGGAGTGGGGACCGGGTTCTCCTACCGGACGTTCGCCCTGACGGACGGGACCGGGTTGAACAAGGCCCGCGTCAACCTCTCGGGGACGACCACCCTTCGGCTGCGTCAGATCACCTCGGATGCATCGGGGTCGGGACGTTTCCAGACCTACCTGCTCTTCCTGCGCGTGGGGGATCTCGTCCAGCAGCAGCCTCCGATCATCACCTCGCTGATCCCGGCGCCCGACACCTCGGTGGAAACCTTGTCGCCCGCCGTCAGCGTTTCGATCCAGAACAACGACACCGCGGCCAACCTTGGCACCCTCAAGCTGGTGATCAATGGGGCAACCGTCACCCCGTTGGTCACGCCGACAGCCACCGGCGCCACTGTCAGCTACTCCTTCCCCGACCTTCCGGACAAGGGGGCCACGAACACGGCGACTGTCTCCTTCAAGGATACGTTGAACAACACGATCTCCTCGACCTGGAGTTTCGTCATCACCTACAAGAGCATGAATCCCGCGTGGCGTGTGGATGGGACCCCGGGCACACCCGGCTGGGGTGTGCATGTGGTGCAGGCGCCCGCCGGCTCCAACCTGGCGAACAGCATCAACCGTGCTGAAGATCAGATCAAAAACGGATCCACCATCCCCCGCGCCGTTGATGTCACCGACACGGCTGTCATGTTGAACTACAACAAGAAGAGCACGGTGGACAACCACCGCACCTCCGGCGTTTTCCCGGATGACCTCCCGGTGCCGGGCATCGACCCGGCGACCACTGGCAACGGGTTGGATGACTTCACCGCCGAGATGGTGGCCTATGTGCGGCTCGAGAAGGGCATCTACCGGTTTGGCGTCATCAGCGATGATGGCTACAAGCTGAGCGGCGGCCGCAACCTCCACGACCCGGACAACGCCCTTGGGTTCCATACCGATGGGGTTGCCAATGACCGGCTCGAGTTCTATGTGCCGGCGTCGGGACTCTACCCGATGCGCGCCCTCTGGTACGAGCGCGGAGGTGAGGGGTATTTCGAGCTCTTCTCCGAGGACCGTGCGACCGGAGAGCAGATCCTCCTGAACGACCCCGACAACGCTGGGTCGATCAAAGCCTACATGGACGTGGTGCTTCCGACCATCGGCCTCCAATCCTCCGCTGCCGTCAGCGGGCCCTATGCTGATGAGGCGGGAGCCGTGGTGGACGCGGGCGCCAAGAGCGTCACTGTCAGTCCCGCGGGTGAGGCTCGCTTCTACCGGTTGACCGGCACGAGCGCGCTCCACATCAAGGGCATCCAGCTCAAGGGTGGCAAGGCTGTCTTGACCTACGAGTAAACCCGGGCCCCGCCCTCCGGGCAACCGGAGTGGCTGTGGTTCCTGATTCACCCCGGGCGGCGCAAGCCGCCCGGGGTTTTTTCATGCCGGTGGGGATCGGTCGCTCCCGGAGAGTCGCGCTTCCGTCGACTCGTGTCCGCCCGCCCGCCGGCAGGGAGGCGGGCCGGAGCTGCGGTCCCCTCGCGCCATTTCCCTCCGCCTGCGGGGAGGGGAAAGCGGGTGACGAGACCGCCCGTGGCTCGCGGGAGTTGGGTCTCCGCTCCCCCCTGCAACCCTCCCCATCCCAGGCAGGGGCCGCCTCCCGACAAAATCCTTTCGCACTCCGCGGCACCGCGTCACGATCGGGAACCCGTGAAGACCACGCCACACCAGAGGCTGACTGTCGGGCGACGGGCACCGTTCCGGGTTTGCCTGGGCCCCATCCTCGGACTCCTCGTGGCGCTGGCGGGGTTCAGCCAGCCTGCGACGGCTCCAGACCGATGGAACGTGCTCCCCGTCCCCGTGCTGGTCGACCTGCCCAACACAATGCCCGGGACTCCCACACTGACGAAGTCCCTGGGGGAGGCTGCCGAGTTTCTCACCCGATGGAAGGAGCCTGGCACCCGCGCCGCATGGAAGGCGAGACGGCCGGAGGTGGAGTTGGCGTTCCGCCGGGCCATCGGACTCGAACGGTATCCCGAGCGCACCCCTCTCAACGCGCGGGTGACCGGCACGAGTTCCTTTGGGGACTACGCCGTCGAGAGGCTTGTTTTCGAGAGTCGCCCCGGGTTCCTGGTCACGGCCAACCTGTATCGGCCAACCGGCCAGGGAGGCCCTGTCCGGCGTCCTGCAGTCCTCTCCCCCATTGGGCATTTCCTCACCCCGGGCAAGACGGCCCCCGAGGTCCAGAGCAGGTGCATTCAGCTGGCGAGGCTGGGATTCATCGTCCTGGCGTACGACGCCATTGGCCAGGGGGAGCGGATGACACCTGGGAACATTCATCACGACGCCGGGTACGCCCTGCTTCCGCTGGGGGAAACGATCGCCGGGTGGATGGTCTGGGAGAGCATGAGGGCCCTGGATTACCTGGTCACCCGGCCGGATGTCGACCCGGAGCGACTGGGCATCACCGGGAACTCGGGCGGCGGGTTGAACTCCCTGTTCACGGGGGCCTTGGATCCCCGGCTCCGGGCGGTGGTGATCGTCGGGTTCACCTTCGAGTTTGGCAACTGGCTCAAGTATGGGGGGGCCCACTGCACCTGCACGCATCTTCCGGGGCTCTTTCGGGGGAGCGAGTGGTTTGAGATCGCGGGGTTGATCGAGCCCCGTGCCGCGATGATGATCCA
>DMJJ01000065.1 GCA_003452185.1 Verrucomicrobiales bacterium
CAGGGTGTTGGTGAATTTCGTCAGCCCTGCAGTGCCGGCCGGCTGCGGGATCCGCGGCGGGACCGGGGGAGGCATGACCGGCGGCGTCACGGGGGGGGGAACGGCCGGCGGCACCACGGGCGCCGTGGCAGGGGGGGGCGTGGCCGGGGCGTCGGCGGGGGCCTGCTCGGCCGGGGCGGCCGGATCCGCGGGAGGCTGCGCGGGCGGATCATCCTGCGCCACCCCGATCAGGGGGAGCGAGAATGCCAGGAAAAGGGAGTGGAGCGTTTTCACGAGATCAATTCCTTCGGGTTCACACGGCCGGACCGGAGACTGGGGAGGATGGGAGTCACTTGGGCTTGCCTCCCGCCACCGGCTTGGCCGCCGCGGCGGCGTTCGTCTTGGATGAAAGGCTGTTGGTCTTGGGGGGCGGCGGCGGCGGGGCCTTGAACGGCGAGGCCGCCGGGGGGGCGAGGGCCGCCGCCGGCTTGCCGGCCGCAGGGGCCGCCGCGCCCGCCTTCTGCAGCGGCTTCTTCTGGTAGCTCGCCACGAGGGTCAGGTTCGCGTTGAGCCGCATCTTCGAGACGTTCTCCGGCACGACCGTCATGCTGCGGGCCCGGATCAGGGAGTCGCCATTTCCCAGCAGGAACAGGAAATCCACCAGCTGCTGCTCCGAGGCGTTCAGGGAGACGGTCGCGGTCTTCTCCTCGAAAAAAAGGTTCGTCTTCGTCGTGCTGACCCGCCGGTCGGCCGCCCCGATGCTCTGCACAAACACGCCGCTCAGGGCCGCCTGGGCGCTGATCGTCTTGCTCAGGTCGAGGGCCTGGTCCTCCGCCGGCACGCTGTGGCCGATCCCCCGAAGCCGCTCAAGCTCCTTCTTATAAGCCGCCTGCTTGGCGATCTCCGCCGCATACTTGTCGAGCCGCGCCTGGGTGTCCTTGGTCTGCTGCTCAATCCGCCCCCACTCCCCAAACCGCGGGACAATGAAAATGAAGTTAAAGACCACGAACAACGCCAGGGCGGCGGCCACCACGAGACGCTTCTCCGCCGGACGGAGGTTCAGCTTGTCGAGGTAGGAGATCATTCGAAGTCCACCTTCCTGAGCTCGCAGCTGAAGTTCCAGCCGATCTGCGCCCCGCCGGGCTTCATGTTGACCGTCGGCCCCTCCACCAGCTTGAAGAGCGGCTGGTCGTTGACCTTCGCCGCCTTGAGGGCCGCGTTGTAGTCAAACACCTTGGGGGCCGCCTCCGGCCCGCCATTCCCATACAGGATCACCTTGCTTCCCCGGTCGAAGTTCAACGACTCGAGCACCAGCTCGGTGGGAAGGTTGGTCGCCGCCACCAGGTAACAATTCAACGCCGCAAACTGGAGGCTCACCTGCTCCTGGAGCACCTTGACCTGGTCGTGGAGACGGATCGCGTTCGTGTACGCGTTCGCCTGGGCGATCTCCTGCGTCTGGAGCGAGTCGAGCTGGTACCCCTTGAACGCCGTGATGCCAAAGTAGGCCAGGAGGCCGAAAACGTAGAGCGCCAGAAGCCCGAAGAGCCCCTGCATCCAGAGACGGTCAATCCACTGCTGCCGGTACCGGGCGGTGAACTCCTTCGGGAGCAGCCCGACGCGCGGGTCGGCCTGCGAGGCCCGTTTCGCGGCCAGGGTCGCCAGGGCGGCTTGCGCCGCTGCCGGAACCACCTCCGCCGGGGGATCGAGACGCCCCTCGAGAACCGGCTTCCACCTCAGGACCGCCAGCTCGTCCGCCACCAGGTAGTAGCGGGGAGGGCCCGTGAGCCACCCCTCCAGCTCCCCGGCCCAGGCCATCTGGGCCAGCTGGCCGCGGATCACCTCGCCGGGATCCTCCCCCGAGGGGAGATGCACCTGGCCGATGCTCCGCAGCGCCCCCCCGTACCACCACGCCACCCAGAGCATGCTCCCCTCCTCAGCCTGGAACGGGAAGAGCAGGGCGCAGTCACGGTTGATCTCCAGGGCGAGCAGCTGGTCGATGAACGGCAGCTCCACCCGGTCGGCCAGGAAGCCCGCCGCCTCCAGCTTGCCGAGGTGCTCCTCCAGCCGCTGGAGCGAGACCACCACCAGGATCGCGGTCTGGGTTTCCGACAGGGCCCGTGACGGCACGAGCTCAAAGGTCCAGGCGATCTGCCCGACCGGCAGGGGGGAAAGCTTCTCGAGCTGGAACTCAAGCATCGAGATCGTCTCCGCGTAATCCTCTGTCTTGGGAAGCTGCACCACCCGGAGAAACACCTGGGTCGGGGGGAGGAGCGACAGGTTCAGGCGGGGCTTCACCAGCTCGTTCCAGTCCTTGGCAACCACCTTGGGATTGAGGGCCGCCGCCTCCTGCAGGCTCTCCTCACGGGAAAGCGAGAACCGGCCGCCGCCTGCGGTCACCTGCCAGAGTCTCGGTCCCGCGGCCTCAAGCCCCAGGACGTTGCAAGCCTGCCAGCGTGTCTTGGTCACACCTTTGCCCAATGTTGTGTCCTGTCTTCTTCTACGAGCGAGCGCATATGCTCCTCGCTCTGGGTCACACGCAACACCTCCTCAATGGTGGTGACGCCCGCCAGGGCCTTCTTCCACCCGTCGGTGCGGAGGGTCTTCATCCCGTTGTCCATCGCCTTGGTGGCGATGGTCGATGCGGCGGAACGGTTCAAAATCAGCGGCCGGATCGCCTCGGTCATAACCAGGAGCTCATGGATCCCCTCGCGACCCTGGTATCCGAGCTGGCGGCACTCCTCACATCCAACGCCCCGCCAGAATTTCGCCGTCGGCATGTCGGCCTCGGGAAACCCGACCTTCACCAGATAGTCCCGCTCCACCTTCTGCTCGGTCTTGCAGACGGGGCAGATGCGGCGCACGAGCCGCTGGGCCATCACCGCCTCAACCGAGGAGGCCACCAGGAAGGGCTCGATCCCCATGTCGATGAGCCGGGTGAATGCGCTCGGGGCATCGTTCGTGTGCAGGGTGCTGAAGACCAGGTGACCCGTGAGGGCCGCGCGGATGGCGATCTCCGCCGTCTCGAGATCGCGGATCTCCCCGACCATGATCACGTTCGGGTCCTGACGCAGGATGTGACGAAGGCCGACTGCGAAGGTCAGGCCGATGTCCGCACGGACGGCGATCTGGTTGATCCCCTTGAGCTCGTATTCCACGGGCTCCTCGATCGTGATGATCCGCTTGGTGACGGAGTTGATCGTGCTGAGAAAGGCGTACAGGGAGGTCGACTTCCCGGACCCCGTCGGGCCCGTCACCAGCATGATGCCGTGGGGCTTGATGATGATCTCCCGGAGCGCGGTTTCCTCCCGTCCCCCGAAGCCGAGCTTGTCGAGGCCGAAGAAAATCTTCCCGCGGGTCAGGAGCCGCAGCGACACGCTTTCGCCATACACCGTCGGCACCGTGGAGACGCGGATGTCGATTTCCTCCCCCTTGATCCGGACGTTGATGCGCCCGTCCTGCGGAAGCCGCTTCTCGGCGATGTTCATCCCCGCCATGACCTTGATGCGGGAGATGATCGATGCCTGGTAGTGCTTGAGCTGCGGGGGCATCGGCGTCTGGTGCAGGATGCCGTCGATGCGATACCGGATCCGGAGCTCGTCCTCCGCCGGCTCGAAATGGATGTCCGTCGCCCGGTCCTTGAACGCCTCCCAGACGATCTGGTTGACGAACTTGATGACGCTCGCCTCCTGGTCCCCCTCCGTGATCTCCTTGTCCTCCGTGACCAGGATCTCCAGCGGCTCATCCTTCGCCAGCTCGTCCAGGGTCTCAGCCCCGACGCCGTAGTACTTTTTGAGGGCCTTCTCGATCTCGGCCCGGGGGGAAAGGGCGAACTGGACCGGCACCCGGGCGTCAAACTGCACCGAGTTGATCATCCCAGGGTCGAACGGGTTGCTGACCGCCACCTGGAGTCGGCCGTTCTCCACGTTCGTCGGGATCACCGAGTACTGGAAGGCGACCTTGGTGGAGATCCGGTTGCGGGCCTCGGTCGGGATGGCCAGCGCTTTCAGGTCGAGGAAGGGCCAGCTCAGGCGCTTCGACAGGTCTTGCAGGAAGACCTCCTCGGTGCGGCCAACTTCGCGGGCGATGAACTCCAGGAGCGATTCCTGGCTTCCGCTCTCCGAGGCCACGCGCCAGGCCTTGCTCCAGGCTTCCACCTGGTCCGGCGCCGATTGAGTCACCTCGGCAAGAAGGTTTTTAAGAGATAAAAAGGACACAAGAGCCGCGTCACCGCGTTCTTAAGTTACGCGGGACGCTAGTAAAAGTTGCGGGTGGGGTCAAAAGATTTAGAGACCCTGCTCGTCGTAACCGGTTAGCAATCACTGCCCAGTGAATCGGGTGAACCCCGGAACACTTTAGCGGGTCCGGGAAAACGCAGGGGAGGAGCGGGCTTTCCAAGGGACGCACGGAGCCGGCTGCCAGGAGGCCCCCTCCCGCCGTGAGGGTGCTTCCAGGGCTTCGGTCCGGGTGACCCGGTCGTGTCCTTCCGTGAACGCGTGACAACATTGTGCTGCTCCGTGCGGGGCGGAGAATGGGTTGTTGTACCGCAGGGCGCAAGCCCGGGTTGCCCGTGAAACCAGGATCCGTGAACCGCGGATGGGGCCCGGATGGGCGCGGATGGGGGGAGCGGAAGGACCGGGCCCGATAAAGCTTTGAATCCCCGGCCGGGCCGAGCCGTCTCTGGCAACAGACTCGATTCATGGGATCGGGAGAGCGATCCCGGGTCGCGCCCTCTATCTATGAGACTCCACGTCGCGAGAATCAGGAGTATCGGGAAACGCTTCAGCCTCCCCCTCCTGATCCTGGGTGGGGCCGGCATGCTGGCCGCCGGGATCGCCGAGCACCTCATCACCGCCGCGGCGGCCGGGCATATCCACGGAAGCCTGGAGGAAATCCGTCCAGCCGATGTCGCCCTGGTGCTCGGGGCCAACCCGCGCGTTCAGGGTGTCCCCAACCCGTTCTACGAAGCCCGGTTGGACGCGGCGACGCGACTCTTTAACGCCAGGGTGGTGCGGGGGATTCTCGTCAGTGGCGATAACTCCCGAAGCGACTACGATGAGCCCTCGCACATGAAGGCCGACCTGATCCGCCGGGGGATCCCGGCCGAGTTCATCACCTGCGACTTCGCCGGCTTCAGCACGCTCGACTCCGTCCGGCGCGCCCGCCCGGTGTTCGGCCAGCAAAAGGTGATCCTTGTCTCCCAGCGGTTTCACCTCGAGCGGGCCCTCTACCTGGCCGGCGCCTCCGGGCTCACCGCGGAGGGGTTTGCGGCGGAGGATGCCCCGCTCCAATGGCACCTCCGGGTTCGCTCCCGGGAGACACTTGCGCGGGTCAAGGCCGTGTTCGATGTCGCTCTTGGCCGGGGGCCCCGGTTTCTCGGTCCCAGGGAGAGGGTGAACCTCGGAGCAGACTCCCCCCTTCGGTAGGAGCCAGCCCACCCCCTCCACGGAACCTGGCCGGAGCGGGGGATGTCCCAAACCCGCGCGGCCCGTCTGTCGAACTCGACACAGCTGAGGCACGGGTGCCAGGGACCGCGGTGTCCTCGCGATCCCTGGCACAGGCCTGAGTTTAGATCTG
>DMJJ01000425.1:0-3263 GCA_003452185.1 Verrucomicrobiales bacterium
CGTTTTCAGCTGAGGCAGAACAGTATAGCCCCAGAGCTCCTTACCATCCGCCGTGCCACTCGTGCTATCGGCGTAGCCGCGGATCGTCACCCTGCCGAGGTTGTCGAAGAGATTCGTCGACCAGATCCCGCTTGAGTTGGTGACCGCGACCTGCCGGTTTTGGAGATCGTAGCCTCTGGCGTCGACAAGGCCCTTGCCATTGCGAACCTCGCGCAGGCGCCCCAGATTGTCATAGCGATTTGTGGTGAGGCTGTAGCTGTCGATCTCCCGGTAAAGACGGCCCAGCAAGTCGTACTCGCGTGTCACGGTGACAGAATCAGGGAGGTTCACCGTGGTCGGGTTTCCTCGATAGTCGTAAACATACCCGGTCGTCTCCGCTTCCGCCTTGTTCGAGGCCCGGGTGATGGAGGTCGGAGAGCCGCACCCACAATACACGAACGTGTGCTCAACCCCGGCTTGTCCAACACCCCGGGACGGCTCGATGACCTTTTCGGTCTGCCTCAGGCGATTGGGGATCGTGTACCAAAAATACCCGAGCCGATCCTTCCTATACACGGGATCAAGCAATGGCAGCGGGCTGGATGAAGTGTTGAACCCGGTGCTTGCAGGGAGCGAATAGAAAAACTGCTCAGTCGTCGCGTCCGAGCTATAGGTGATTTGGGTCGGACGTCCTAGGAAGTCAAAGTCGAAAGTCTTTGTGAGCCCGCGCGGATCCGTCTCCGTCCGCTTGAAACCGTTCAACCAGGTATAGCTGTTCGTGCGGACCGGCGTCCCGGCGACCGTGTCGACGATCTGCTGCAGTTGGTTCGCACCATCGTAAGTGAAGGTCGAAAGAAGGCCCGCCGCGGTCAGCCGGGTCGCGACCTGCTTCTGTGCGTTATAGGTGAAAGCCGTCACCTCCCCCAGCGCGTTTGTCTCCTCTAGGTAGAGACCTTGGTACGTTGGGTGGAGTTTGTAGCCGTGAACCAACTCACCGTACGGGCCCTTCGCCTCAACGAGGAGGAGCCCATCGACCGTCGGATCTCCCGTTCCGCTCGCGTACGTGTAGGTGGAAGTGCGACTCTTGACGGCCCCATCCTCCTCCCACCGCTCCTTCTGGGACATTCTCATCCCTGCGCTGTTCCTGGGAGTGTAAAGGTACCAGCTCGTTCCGTCGGGGCGGCGCTGCGAGAGCAACGTTGGGAGAGGGGAGGAGCCCATGTAGGCGCTTGGCGGAACGTTGTGGATTGTGTCCTGATGAGTCGGATCCTTCCCCACGTAATCGTAAAAGAGCGGCAGGCCTTCCGTGGTGCCGTCTGCCGCGGGTGGCAGGACCCAGCTGAGGACTGGTGCCATGGTGCCGGGAATCCCGGTCCCCATCCAATGGATGAGCCAGTGCTTTGTCGTTGAGATTCGGAAATCCGCGGCCACAAACGCCAGGGGGTCTATGGGGTGAGCTGAAAGACCTGCGGACTGCTGCCGGTTCCAGTGGTGTGAATTCCGCTTGTTGCGGATTGTGTCGGTCGTGAGAGCGGGGGGGGCATCGCCGGAAGAGAAGTCGGGGATCTGGCCTCCGACGAATGCAGCGGGGATCCCTTGAGAAACGTCGAGCGGCTCATCGTAAAACAGGTAGACCTGCTGGCTGCCATCCGGCTCGGTGATCACGATCGAGCGATCCACCCCGGTGCAGGAGAGGTTTCCGTTGATGAAACAGCCGCCGACGCTGTAGTGCTGGAAAAAGGTGTCGCCGTATGGCGTCGTCAGTTGGGTAATCCAGAATGGCGAAGTGGTATTCCCAGCGAAGGAGCTGGTCAGGCCGACAACATCGGTGATCGAGCTGAGATACCGCGTGTTGGAAAACGCGTCGTAGGTGTAGCCGAAACCCACGGCCCGGCCATCCGGCCCGCTGACTCCCGTCACCAGCATTGTGTACTTGATGTTCGAGGCAAAGTCGTAAGCGAAGGTGAACACTTTGCCATCGGCGGTCGTGACGGTGTCGAGACGGTTCACCGATTCGTTGCCGTCGTCATAGTTAACGGTGGTTTGAGTGTAGGCGTATGTCAGGGAGTTGCCGGTGGAGTCTGTCCTCACCTTCAGATTCATGATCCACGAGGTGGGATCCCGCTCGTAGCGCTCCTTCGATCCGTTGCGATAGTATACTTCTATGGCGACCAGGCTGTTGTTCCCGTCCAAAAGCCTTCGGGCCCAGACGCCGGAAAGCGGCTCCACCTGAGAATCCGTGGCACCCGCGTTGAAGAAAAGGTGATGATGCTCACCGCCACCCGTCCAAAGGGCCACTTCTACTTCCCCCAAGTCTGTGAGAATCAGCGCGGGGAGCGGGTTGTCGTTAACCCCGCAGATGAAATTGACGAGGGAAGACCCTACGTTGGGGCCGAAGTGTGAGCTTCGCCCGCGCGATCCAACCCAAGCCATCTGCATCCGTTGCTGCATGTTGATTCTCAGCACAAAGCTCGGGCCGAAAGCGGGGGTGTATGAAAGTGGAATATCCGAAATCCGGAGGTTCATCGACGGCTCGATGACTTTCCAAGCTGCCATCCCTTCGGGTCTGCCAGCATCCCCGCCGTCAGGAGGCACACTGCCTGCCGCCGGGTCTGAGCCGTCGCAGCCTCCACCCGTGCCGTCGGCGCCCGAGCCGCTGTTGGCGCAGCAGTCGCCGGTGCATCCGTCCGGATCGTCATCGTCAGCCACATCGGCATACCCCTTTCCGTGGATCTTCGACGAATCAGTGTCGACCAACCACGCATAGCCGGGGAGAAGTGCGTCGCTGCGGACAAGGAAGTATCCACTGGCCTCCTCGTTGATGGCATCCGCAGTCAGATACTGCACCCCACCGAAGGTAGGGTCCACCACGGTGAAATAGTCGCCCTGTTGGTTCACGATGGCCGCATAGTGGTTCTGTGCCCAGTGCACCACGGCAGGGACCGGGATGACATCGCCCATTGTGCGCGCCGCGGCACGAAGCGGAAGTCCCTGCTGGCGCGCCACCGTCTCGAGGCTGGCCAGGCTGAAGCCCTCGAAAGGCGACCCGATGGCGGCAATGGGCTTGTAGTCTTTGCCGGTCAGGGCGTGCCCGACATTCGCCAGGGCATAGACCCCGCATTTGTAGGCGATTTCAGGGCTGCGCTCCATCCTCACGGTGGCCTCCATGGTTCGCTCCCAGATCGTGGAGGCATCAGGGTCAACGATCTGCCGCTTACCGTGCTGGAGGAAGAGGACTACCAGGTCGTCCAGTCGGCCGAGGCCCGCCAGGGTGCGCGCATAGT
>DMJJ01000425.1:3534-9924 GCA_003452185.1 Verrucomicrobiales bacterium
CCAGGGTGCGCGCATAGTGCGCCAGGGCGCGGTCCGCCATGACCCTGCCGTCGGCATCCTGCCGATCGCTCGCCAGGAGGATGGCGGCGGCCCATTCATCCATGGCATGCGTAAAGCGCCCCTTCGAACGGTAGTAGTCCCCCAAGCCAACGTGCAGGCGTGGGATCGCGTCGGAAGTGGGGAACTGGGCGATGAAGTCGTTGACAGCCGTGATTTGGGCTTCCTCCAGGGCAAGTTTGGCGGGATCCACCGCCGGACCCGGGCCACCGAACGACTTGAAGGCCCAGAGAGCCAAGAGGAACACCAGGAGGCGAGCGAGCGTTGAGAGGCGGGCCAACATTTCCAAGCGGCGGGATTTGAGTGCGGGGGCATTCATGTTCGTCCTTGTTTTGCGGATGACTCCTGCTCAGCCGGTCCGGCTTGGCACGGTAAACCAATGCACGCGCCTTGACCGGGCACTTTGAGAATTCCCTGGAGGTGGGGCCTCCCTGCTAGGCTGCAGTGTCGATTACGAGCACTACTGCAGCACTTCTGATGAACTACTCGGATCTCCACCCGGTCGTCAACAAAAAAGGCAGCGCAAAAGACCCTCACGCGAGACCGGTCGGTGCCTACACAGCTCAGCGCCGGCCTAGGACCTCATTGCGGCGCCCTTGCCGCGTCGGCGGGTGCCCCCCCTGGCAGGGATGCCTTTCACTTCCCCTCCGATTTGGGAAGGGGTGGAGGCGGGGGCAGGGCTCGCTTCACCCGGTAGGCTTTCTGGACCGGTATGGCCGAACGAAAGAACAGAAGGCCACTCGATCCCTGTTTCATAGGCCTCATCTCAGCACCGGTCGCTGCGTCCATGATCAGCGCGAACCGACCGGGTTCGATCTTCCCGTCCTTGTCAGATGTCGGCAGAATCTGAACCGTCACCCCCGCCACCCCCAGTTCCTCGAACGCCTCGCGGTTCACGTTCATCACGTCCCCCACACGAGCGATCTCCGCTGCCGCGGCCCGGTCCGTCGACCGCCGATACGCCGACTCCATCCGCATCCAGATGACGACTACGATCAACGCACCGGAGAGCAGCGTCGTGAGCCACGCGGTCGTCCAGATCTGCTTTCCCCAGAGCTCTCGCGCGGCATCGGAGCACTTGCGCACCTGCTCGAGTGTCGGCAGCACCTCCCGCTCCAGTGCTTTCGTTTGCTTGATGAAGGGCTGTGTCACGTCCGACTGTATCGTCTTCTCAAGGTCTGCCCTTACTGCTGCCACGATTGCTTTCACGTCCACTCGTGACGCGAGATCGTGTGGAAGCCCATCGACCCGCACGATCGTCTCCCCACACCTAGCGACCGCCCTCTGGCACAACTCCTGGGTCTTCTCCGCATGATTTGCGATCGCCACACTCCGCCGATCGATCTCGTTCGACAGTTCGGCGATCCGATCGCGCGTCTCCTTCCACTGACGGTCCGCCTTCTCGGTGGCCTCAAGCACCGCCTTCGGGACCCGCTCCGCATAGTGGGCGTACACGTCAAGCAGGAGAAAGAGCTGGGTGAAAAACTGGGTGTTGTCCCCATCCGCAAACCGGTAAACCACCTGCCGGGCCAGCTCCCGCTTCTCCGCGGGATAGGTTGCCAGAAGCTTCTCAAACAGATCCGGGGTCAGCATGCGCTCTTCCTTTCAGGAAACCAGGTTCGCCTTTGCCCCCCGTCGCGCCGCCACCGGCTCCCCGATCGCCGGCGGCGCCTTGGGCCGGATCCCCGCTGCCTCCGCCGTTGGCAGCAGCTTTGCGGCGACCAGGTCGTACTGCCCGAACAGGATCCCGAGCCAGTCTTGCAACACGCCGCGGGCCATGATGTCCAACCCAAGCTCGTCGCTTCCGATCGCTTCGTTGAACGGAATTCCCCGCTCATGCTCCGCCTCCAGCCGGGCAAGCCGGAGCTTCACAAACTCAGAGAGGACCGGGAGCGTGATCCTCCCGGCACCAAGGGCCCGGAGCTCCTCCTCAAGCTGGCTGCCGTCAAACATCCGTGTCTTCGCGGCCCGGGCCGGGTTCCTCACCACCACGTATTCCACCCGGTCGCCGCAGAACTGGCACACGGCGTCCAGATTGGTCATGACGTCGAGGTCGTCCAGGGGAAAGAGTAGCACGGTGATCCCAATGCTTTGCTCCCGGGCGATGTCGAAGAAGTGGGTGGCACTCAAGGCCCGCATGAGCTCCCCGTCCAGGTGTGCCCGGGGATCGACCACGGTTACCCCCGAGGCGGTCGTCCTGCGGAGGATCGAGATGAGCTCATCCAGATCGTCCGGCTGCCCCCTCACCGGGATCAACTGGCATTGAGCGGGAAAGAGCCTTGAGAGCGTTCGGTTGTCGCCATCCAGGTCAAACCCCTGCCAGGCGATGTCCCGCTGGTTGAGCCAGCAGGCGCGGGCTGCGGACTCGAGACTCTTGCCGATGTTTCCTTTCGCCTGCACAGGCAAAACCAGTCGGTGTTGGATCGTGTTCATATATCGAGGTTGAATCGGTGTTTTTGTTTTTGGGGCTGCGGTTGACGGGAGACCGAAGTTTTAGAGAGGGGCAGGGCCGAGGCGGGCGGATCTTCCATGGGATCGACGGAGGAGCGCTTCCTCCAGAACCGATGGACCGAGCTGGGCGTGACGTTCACTCCATGCTCCCGGAGCCAGCGGGCGATCTGCGCAAAGGTCCAGCGCTTGCGCCTCAGGGTGGCGATCGCCTCCCGATGGGGCTCCAAGCGGCTCCGAGTTCGATGGAGGACTTCGCTGGACGCAATCGCCGCCAGATCGGCGGCCGGGACGTCCGCGCGATCGCTGCGGGATGGTTGCGCGTCCATTGCGCCATTTCGCGCGCCTGGCTCGCCCGCCAAAGCTCTGCTTAGGGAAGATGTCTGACATCCTTTACTGCAATCAACGGGGGTTCCGGAGCTCTTCGATTTCACGAAGAGCACGATAGCCTGTTGTCGGATGAAGCCTCAGCGAGTAGTGATCCGATCCTTGCCCGGTTTGGTAGGATTGCCTCCGCGGGGCCTTCCCGCCCTGAGTCTGTCGGCTAGGTTGCCGCATGCTCAGGGTGATTCCGGGTGGCAATGCCAAAGGTTACTTCTCCGAGTCTCTCCAGCGTGAGGACTACTACACGCAGAAGCAGGAGATCGTGGGCGAGTGGCATGGACGAGGGGCCGAGAGACTGGCGTTGTCAGGAGGGATCGAGCAGGAAGCCTTCGAAGCGTTGTGTGAAAATCGAAAACCCGGGACCACCGATCGGCTGACCCAACGTAATCGCTCTGATCGAACCGTTGGATACGACTTCAACTTCCATTGCCCGAAGTCGGTCTCCGTGGTCCACGCCTTGACGCAAGATGTCCGGGTCCTTGAGGTGTTCAGGGGAGCCGTCCGTCAGACGATGGGCGAGATCGAGTCTGAGGCGGAGACACGGGTCCGGAGCCGGGGTAGCAATGAGAACCGACCGACGGGGAATCTCGTTTGGGGAGAGTTCGTTCATACCACGGCCCGACCTGTGGGAGGTGTGCCGGATCCTCATCTTCACGCTCATTGCTACGTCTTCAACACCACGTGGGATCCGGTGGAGGAAAAGTGGAAGGCAGGTCAGTTCCGGGATCTCAAGGCCAACGCTCCCTACTACGAAGCGGTGTTTCATGCCCGGCTGGCCAAGGGACTCGTCGATCTCGGGTATCAGGTGCGACGGACCGGTAAGGGGTGGGAGGTGGTCGGGGTTCCTCTGCGGGTGATCGAGGAGTTCTCGCGCCGGGGAGGGCAGGTGGATGCGAAGGCCCGGGAGCTCGGTATCACTTCGGCGCAGGGGAGGGATCGCTTGGCCGCGGTCACCCGGGAACGAAAGCAAACCGGGCTTTCGACCGATGCACTTCGCGACTCCTGGAGCCAACGGATCAGTCCCGAGGAGTTCTCCGCGATTCGAAGCTGCCGGGAGAGGAGCAGCACACCTCATCGACGGGTGACTGAACGTGAGGCGATGGATCATGCCATCGCCCACTGTTACGAGCGGGCCTCGATCGCCACGCCCAAGCAATTGTTGCGCGAGGCTCTTCGCCACGGGGTTGGGGATGTGGAGCTCGGCCTCGTGCGACGACAGCTGCTCCGCCCCGAGCTGATGGAGAAGCGGGTGGAGAATCGAACCTGGATCACGACTCAGGAAGTGCTGGCGGAGGAGCAGCGGCTGATCGCCTTCGTCCAGTCAGGGCGGGGGAGTGTGGTACCGCTCTGCCCGGGTTGGGATTCTCCCACGGACACCTCGCTCTCGGAGGAGCAGCGGCGGGCGGTAAAGCATGTGGGGCGAAGCCGGGATCGAGTCATCGCCATCCGAGGTGGGGCAGGGACCGGAAAGACCACGATGATGCGGGAAGCCGTCCGCGCGATCGAGTCGGGGGGAAGGAAGGTCTTTGTGTTTGCCCCCTCAGCCGAGGCGTCGCGCGGAGTGCTGCGCACGGAGGGGGGCTTTGCGGACGCCAACACGGTGGCCATGCTCCTTGGCGATCCCCGTCTGCAGGAGGCGATCCGAGGGCAGGTGCTCTGGATTGATGAGGCTGGGCTCCTGGGGACCAGGTCGATGGGGAGGGTGATGGAGCTCGCCCAGGCGCAGGACTGCCGGGTGATCTTGTCGGGGGATACAACCCAGCATCGGGCGGTTGAGCGGGGGGATGCGTTGCGGCTCCTCGAGAACCACGCCGGGCTCGTAGCGGCCGAACTCCGGACGATCCGTCGCCAGAAGGCAGACGCGCACAAGGCGGTCGTCGCGAACCTTCGTGCGGGGAATGCTCGTGAGGCGTTCTCCGAGATGGACCGGCTTTGCATGGTTCGGGAGCTCCCGCCCGAGGACCGGGACCCGATTCTGGCGAAGGACTACGTGGCGGCGATCCGGTCGCGCAAGTCTGCCTTGGTGATCTCGCCCACCCATGCCGAGGGGGACCGCGTAACGGGGGAGATCCGCAAGGCGCTCCGGGCGGCGGGGCTCCTTCGCGGTGAGGAGCGGGAGGTGGGGCGGCTCACCAGCCTCCAATGGACACAGGCCCAACGATCCGACCCCCGCGGGTATGAGACCGGGCAGATCATCCGATTCCATCAAAACGCCCCGGGGTTTCGGAGGGGAGAGCAGTTGGAGGTCCTGCGTCGGGAAGGGGACCGCGTGGGGGTAAGGGATTATTCAGGGGGGGAGCGGTTTCTGCCACTCGAGGCAGCTCAACGCTTCGAGGTGTTCGAGCGGCGGGCCTTGTCGGTGTCGGCGGGGGAGAGGATCCGGATCACGCGGAACGGGGTTGCGGCCGGGGGAGAGCGACTCAACAACGGGGAGATCCGTAGCGTGGAGGGGTTCACCCGGGAAGGGGACGTGCGTCTGACCAACGGGTGGGTGATTCCCAAGGATTACGGCGGGATCGCGCACGGGTACTGCGTGACGTCGTATGCTGCCCAGAGCAAGGGGGTCGATGCGGTGTTTGTCGCGCAGGGGGCCGAGTCCCTGGGAGCCTCGGACCGGGAGCAGTTCTACGTCTCGTTGAGCCGATTCAAGGAGTCATTGACAGTCTATACCGACGACAGGAAGGAGCTCCTGGCGGCGGTGGCCAAGAGCTCGGCCAGGCGGTCTGCGACGGACCTGGTCACCGAGAGTCAGAACCCGAGTGTCGCAGACTCGAGGAGGCCGGAGACGCGTCGGGGCTGGCAGCAGTGGATTCGGGAACGGTTTTGGTACTTTCACCGCCTGAAGCGGGGATTCCGGGAACGAGAGGCGCGACAACGCGTGCATGCCCGAGCCCGCACTCAGTCGCAGATCCAATCCCAAACTCACTCCACCGGGATGAGAGTATGAGCCCGGGCAGGACCTGGCCTGCGTTTGTGCAAAGGCTACGCACCGGGGACGGGGAAGCCTGATCCAATGGGGGCATGAGCTGGGTCGGACGGGGTGGGGCGACGACTGGATGCGTGTGCGTCCTGACTCCCCTGAGCCGGAGAACCGACCGAGCCACATTCCCATGCAACAAGACATTGAGCGGTTCCTGAATCTCCAGACCAAACCGGCCCGGCTGACGCGTGAACAGGCGGCCTGGTTCCTCGGGTTCACTCCCGAGGAGGTCCCGATCCTCACGGCGCGCGGGTTGCTTCACCCCTTGGGGCATCCTGCGGTCAACGGCCAAAAGTACTTTCTGACGGCCAGGCTCGAGGAGTTGCGCCGGGACGAGAAGTGGTTCACCCGCGCCAGCGACGCGATTACCGATTACTGGCGACTGAAGAACAGCCGGAAGGCTCAAGCAGGCACGATCTCGACGGCATCCCCTCAGGCCGCCGTCGAGACGCTCCGCGGCCTCACGAGCGTCCGGTGAAGCGGGCTTCGCGGGGGATCCATTACGGACACGCGGGCTCTCC
>DMJJ01000425.1:10202-11963 GCA_003452185.1 Verrucomicrobiales bacterium
GAAATCACCGCTCGAGCGAGCTCTGTGCGGCTCTGCGAGCCCGCTGCCGCTGCCCGAGTCGACGCCTTCCAGGATCGGTCACTGTTCGTACTCCTCCAATGAGGGACAGATCGCGACCGTGCCCTTCGCATAGGCTGCGTGGACTGCCCGGGAGTTATGGCCGAGGGCATTTTGGGCGTGACGCTCGGGATAGCCAGCGGCCTTGGCCCGCTCCGCCCAGGCGTAGCGATAGGAGTGGAGACTGACACCCTTGATCCCCACGGTGCGGCACCGCCGGCAAAACTCAGAGGCTCGAGCACGGTCCGTGGACTCGTTGATCCTGGGAAAGAGGGGACCCGCGGACGGAAGTCGCCTGAGAAGCTCCTCCAGCCGCGGGCCGATCTTGACGCAGGCCCATTCGCCGGTCTTCCGGCGCCGATACTTCAGGACCCGGTTGTGCCAGTCGATGCTCTCCGCGGTCATCACCGCTGTATCGGTCTGGGCTGCGCCGATTTCCCATAGAAGGGAGTAGTAATGGCGACGTTCCTCGTTCTGCTCCGCAGCCAGGATCTTGAGGTGTTCGGTTGAAGTGATGCCTCGTTTGGGATGAGGCCTGGTGACTGGCCACAACTTGGGAGGGATGATCGGACCCGGAAGCCACCCCAGTCCCAGGGCCAGGTTGTGGAGGCATCGCAAGAACAGGTTGGTGGCGGCACCCCCCTGAAGGAGGACCTGGCGGAGCTCATCCGCGGTCGTCTCCACGAGCTTTTTGTTCGCTATCGCCCGAAATGGGCTGCTGGACATTGCGCGTCGCTTGCGCTCCCGCGTCGGCTCTTGTCCGCGCTGGACAAAATCCTCCATCACGGTTCGCCACGTTCTGAGGACCAGCTGTGGGTCGTGAGCGGCGAGATACGCCTTGCCGATGGCAAGGTTTGCATGCGGGTGGGAGAGGGCGCTCTCCCTGGCGGCCCGGAGTTGCTCAGCCTCGCTGCGGCTGCGGGTACCGAGGGTTTCCTGTCGTCGCGTGAGCGAATCCTCTATGTAGAAGACCCCGCCTCTTCGGAAGAGCCAGAATCGATGGTTCATCTGCACCTCGCCAATTGTGCGGAGTGCTGGACAAGCGGCTATCGAGTAGTGTCCGGGTTGTCCGAGGTCGTTCAGCGCAGTGGATGAACAGTCTCTCGCGACGATGTACCCTGACAGTTTCCCTGACAGTGGCCGCTTTTTCCACCCTCCTCGGATGAACCGTCGCTGAACCTCAACGACATTGAAGTTGGCTCCAGAGGTAGGGCTCGAACCTACAACCACACGGTTAACAGCCGCGTGCTCTACCATTGAGCTACTCTGGAACTCAAATGAGGCGGAAAGGTACGCACGAGATGCCTGACCGTCAATAGGTTTTCGTGAACCTCTGCAAGTTCGCTACCCGCTCTCGACAAACCGCTTCGAAATCACCCACCGGCTTCCTGAGGAACTTCACGGACGCCATGCGGGGCGGCTGTCGGATGCCTCATTGTGGGACATCGGCCCCCGAGTCCCCACATCCTCAGGCCCCGACCGAGGGCTCCCGGCCAAGGGCCTTCCGGGCGCGGCGTCCGAGATCGTCCATCAAGGCGTAGCTGACCGGGGTGACGAGCAGGGTCAGCAGGAGGCAAAGAACCTGACCCCCAATGATCACCTTGGCCATGGAGGCCCGGCCGGAGGAGCCGGGGCCGGTGCCGAGCGCGATCGGGACCATCGAGGCCACCAGCATCATGGTGGTCATGAGGATCGGCCGCAACC
>DMJJ01000425.1:12220-12569 GCA_003452185.1 Verrucomicrobiales bacterium
GTCATGAGAATCGGCCGCAGGCGGACCCGGTTGGCCTCCAGAATCGCCTCCGTCCGGGGCATCCCCCGCGCTCGAAGGGTGTTGGTGTAGTCGATCTGCAGGATGCCGTTTTTCTTCACCATGCCGAAGAGCATGAAGAGCCCAAAGATGGCGTAGATGTTGAACGGCTCGTTGAGGAGAAGCATCCATCCCAGGGCGAACGGGAGGGAGAGCGGGACCGCCAGGAGGATCGAGACCGGGTAGGCGAAATGCTCGAACTGGGCGGCGAGCACCATGTACATGAAGATCATGGCGAGCAGGAACGCGACCAGGAAGTTGTCGAGCGTCTCCTTCAGCTGCTTGGCCCGCC
>DMJJ01000424.1 GCA_003452185.1 Verrucomicrobiales bacterium
GAGAGGCGGGCGAGACCGAGGGTCAAATGCTCTTCCGTATCGAGCCGCGTTCTTCACCACCTTCAGCCCCGTCACCTTGCCCCCCGCTCCCCGCGATCCGCCAACCCCGTGAGCGCGACACACGCCCAGCCCACCAGAAAGGCCACCCCACCCAGCGGCGTGATCGCCCCGAGGAGCTTTACCCCGGTCAACGCCAGGGCATAGAGGGATCCGGAGAAGAGAAGAATGCCGGCCAGGAAACAGAGCGCCGGACCCCTGGGGGAACGCACGCCCGGGGTCAGGGCCGCCAGAAGCAACAACGCGAGGGAGTGGACAAAATGATAGAGGACCGCGGTCTCCCAGGTGTGGGCGGTCGCGTTCCGAGCCAGCAGATCGTGAAGCCCATGGGCCCCAAACGCCCCGAGGGCCACCGCCAGGAAAGTAAGACCGGAGCCGAAGCGGATGAGGAGGGAACGTGTCATCGGAGGCGACTCTAGCCCTCCCCCCCTGGCATCGCAACCGGGATGCACCCGGCCGCACCGCAACCAACCCCTCTCGTCGAGCCTTCGGGGGCCGGACGTTCCGGCTCAAAATAACACCGCCGTAGCCCGCCCTCATACGGGCGGCGGGCTACGGCGGGCCCCAGCCTCCAGGTATCCAAACAACCCCCTGGAACTGGGAGTCAGAGCGCACCGGTTTTCGTCATCCCCGAGGCCTGCGATGGGCACGGTCTCGCCACCGCCCGCATCACGTCACCTCCCCAACCCTTGGTCGAGTGTGGCAGCCCGGGTGATCCCGCACCCGTTTGGCTCTCGAACCAGGGACCGGAACTCTGCGGCAGGACGGAGTCACCTCTCACGGTCCGGCCGCCGGACAAATGGAATCCCGGCGCGCTCTGACAACGCCCCGGGAAGCCAGCCTCACGGATCGGAAGCCGCTGCCGGCTACCCGGGACAGTGCTGATCGCCCGTCACCTCCTTTGCCTTGTTGGTTTCTTCAACAGGCGATCAACGCACGCAAGACTACACGGGAATCCGAGGCCGCCAATCGCGAGAACTAGGGGTATTGGTGAAAAAGTCGCGGAGAGATTCCCTAGAACTAGGGGTTTTGGGGGAACTCCCCCCACCGACGCGGGTCACGGACGGCTGACAGTAGCCGGGTTGCCGGGAAGAGGGATCGAGAACAGCGTCGGCGCCGGGGGTCCGAAAGGGTGGCGCAGGCTGCCAGCCTGCTGTGTCGCCGGTTGCCCAACCGGCCGGGCAGGTTGCGCGGGAGCGGATCGGGTCTCGAAACGACCCCAGCTATTCCCAACGCGGTGACCCGCCCCGCAGCAAGGCCAACGCCTACGCGAGGGCTACTTGGCGGGAATCTTCAGGAGATCATCCGCCGCCCACGGAGCATGATCGGTAACCTGGGCGCGAATGGCGGCGACTTCCTTCTCGGTGACCCCGGAGCCCTTATTCCCCCATTCCCTGCGAATGTAGGTCACAACGGCGGAGATTTCGTCATCCTTCAGCACGGGCCCCCAAGGGGGCATGGCGTTGTTGAAACTCTGCCCATTGACCGTGATCGGTCCGGAAGCGCCGTTCAGCACGATCCGGATGATCCGGTTCGCCCCCTCGGCCTGAACCCAGTCGGATCCGGCCAGCGGCGGGAACTGCCCCGGAGCCCCCATGCCGCTCCCCTGATGACAGGCGGCGCAGACGGTCTCGTAGACCTTCCTTCCTTTGCGGGCTTCGGCGATGACAGGGTCGATCGGCCAATACGGCTCAATCGAGGCGTAGTCGGCAAACGGTTCGTAAACCCGGGCATCGAAGTCACCACGGTTCGCCATCAAATACATGTCCCCGGCGAAACAGAGAATCGCCAGCAGGATCACCAGCACCATGGGGATGGGATTCCCCTCAGCCCAGGGCTCAGTCCCCTCCGCCAGCAGGTTGCCCCTCTGCACCGGGGCCTCGGGGGTCTCGGAGGAGCCGTGGCTGTGCGTGTCGCCAGACTGTTTCTTCTTCTTGCTCATTTCGCGGAGGGTGCGGCCGCCGCAGCGGTGGAGTTCGTCGGCACCAGGGGAAAGGGAGCGGAGTAAAGCGGGGCCTCGGAGTTCAGGCTCCTCAGGTACGCCACCAGGGCGAGGGCCTCGGGCCTCGGAACCACCTCAAAGCCCGGCTCGGTGTTGGAGGGCAGGGCACCCTCGGAAGCTTTCTCGCCAGCCGCCAGGGCCCGCTTGGTGAAGAGGTACGGATACTGGGGCATTGTCGACCCGGGCATCGTCAGCCGGGCGTTGTAAAGATGCTGCAGGTGGTAGACCGCGTTGGTCTGCCGGGATCCAATGTTCGCCAGGTCAGGACCGAGGCGCACCGTTCCGAGCTGCACCGGGTTGTCGAGGAGGTAGTCCTGGGCGATCGTCCGTCGACGGCCCCAGCCCCGCTCGAAGTCGGTCCCGTTCCCCTTCATCTTCACCTGCTGGGTATGGCACTCCACGCACCCATTGGCGCGGTAAACCTCCGCCCCAGCCTGGGCTTCCCCTGGACGGACGGCCGGATAGTACGACCCGGTCTCCTCGATCTTGGTCTGGTCGAGCCTCCCAATCTGGGCCTGCGGCACCACGAGGATTCCGTAGAAGGAACTGGCCGTGGCGGCGAACACCCCGAGAACGATCAAAGCAGCCTGATTCATGCCCCAGCCCTCGCTTTCTTCTCCGCTCCTCCCGGGAGGGTTCCGCATCCGCAGCACCAGCTGCAGAAGGCCGCCCGCTCACGCGCCGTCCCGCGCACCACCGTCAGCAGCAGGTGCAACCCGAAGACTCCACCCCCCAGGAGCAGCAGCAGCAGCCCGAGGGTGGTCATCCCGGCGAAGGGGGTGAGCCCCTGGACCGCCGTCAGAAACGGGACGCCCGGATCCGCCAGCTTCCCGCCATACGAGAGTCCGCCGAGGATTCCGGAGCCGGCAAGAAGCAGGGTTCCAATCAATGAGAGCCCGAAGTGGGCCGAGATCAGCCCGGGGGAGCTCCAACCCGCGGGGATCAGCCGTGGGACAATGTGGTAGACCGCCGCGAGAAGCACCATTCCGACAAAGCCAAACAGCAGCAGATGCGTGACTCCGGTGGCGTAAGGGGTCAGGTTCACCTTGTGCCCGAGGCTCGTCACCCCGGTGATCGCGTCGAGGAACAGGGCGACGACGAACATCCAGGCGCCGAAGGAGAGGAACGGCCCTGCGGGCTGGCGCGGCGCGGTTTTTGCCGCCGAACGGCGGGTCAGCTCCCAGTTCACGGCGAATGCAACGCCGCTCAGGAGCAGGACAAACTTCGAGGCGACCCCCACGCCGATCATCCACCGGGGCAGCGGCCCTCCCTGCAGAAGGCTGAGCCCGCTCCAGTTGCCGAAGACCACCAGCGTCCAGAAGCCGAAGGCCGCCCCTTGGTTGCTGTAAACCGGGGCCCCGCCAAGCTTCGGGAGGAGGTAATAGGCAAGGGCGAGACCGAGCGGTGTCAGCCAGAGATACTGGATGCCATTGGCATACCAGGCGCTCACGACGGCCTGCATGATCCCGCGCACCGGATCAACAACCCCCAGCATGTACGCGGCCGAGAGGATCCAGGGGAACAGGAAGAGGGCCGCGAGAATGAACCACTGCGAGACGTAGAGCTCGTGCTTGCGGCGATGCAGCAGCGTGTAGCAGGCGCTCACCGCCATCAGGAAATAGCCGCCTGCCATGACCGCGGCACCCTGCCGCGGAAACTCCATCCAGGGGAGCCCCGTGGTCTGTCCCCCCAGCACCTGAAGCACACCGACGAGAACCCCCAGGTTCCAAACCACCCCGCCGGCGCTGGCCACTCCGGGCAACGCCAGCCGTCCCCTGCCGCAGCGGGCGAGGGTCCAGAGCGCCGCACCGATCCCCGCCTGGGAGAGGAACCCGTAAACGATCGCGTCGAAATAGGCAGGCCGCACCCGTCCGTAAGTCAGCCAGGGGCAATGGGCGAGAAACGCCGGGGCGTGCATCTTGATCGCAGCGACCACCCCCAACAGCAGCCCGATGACGAGCCACTTGGCGGCCGACCCGAAGGCGAGCAGGACCGGAACGCGGCACGAGGCATCGATCTCCTCCTGCGGGACGAAGCCCTCGGCCTCTGAGACTGGAGTGGTGGAGCCCATCGCGATCGGCAGTTATTCGAACTTGGGAGGAGGCGGCACAAAGTTCGCCTTCTCGGCCCGGTCGACGAGCGTCTTGCGCGCCGCTTCCGGATTCTTGTAAAGCTCCTCGGTCAGGGCCATCGCCTGGCTCACCTTCAGCCGGTAAACCCCTTTGGCGGCATCGATCTTCCCGTAGCTGGAAAGCTCCGTCTCGGTCGCGGCTCGAATCTCGGCCAGCGCCTTGGAGCGCTCAGCGATGCGCGCTTCGTTCAGCGGCGCCGGGGCCGTGTATTGCTTCATCGCGGAGACGAGATAGCCAACAAGGGCAAACGCCCCCGCAATCGCCAGGACGAAACCGCACAAGGTTGATTTTTGGACTTTGGTCATGGTCGTCCTCCGTTACTTGGAAGCCTTTGCGGGAGCATGGCCGGCATCTCCCTCGTCGTGGAAATGAATCCCCAGAGCCTCGCCGAGGCGCGGATCCTTCAGCGGATACACCGGGTGGCTCGCCAGGGACCGGAGCCACGCAATGGCCACCACACCCCCGATGAAGAGCCAGCAGCCCAGGTCGGTGATCGTCAGCTCAAAACCCTTCGGGCGGAGAATCGGCATCACGTTGAAGCTCATGTCGCAGTAGTGCATCATCCAGGCCCACACGCACACCGGGATCGCCACCGCGATGTTCAGCTTGGCGTCGATCCGGGCGAACGCGAGGAACGGGATCAGGAAATGCCCGAACACGATCAGCATCCCGATGCCCCACCACGACCCCTGCTCACGCTGCACGTAGTAGAACGTCTCCTCCGGCATTCCGCCGTTCCAGATGATGAAGTACTGGGAGAAGTGAATGTAGGCGTAGAACACCGTGAAGGCGTAGAAGAGCTTGGCGATGTCGTGGAACTGGTTCCGCTGCATCACGAGGGCCAGCGGGCCGGCCTTCTTCAGGGCCAGGCTGATCACGTAGAGCGTCGCCAGGGTGGTCCAGACGCTCCCCGCGAAGTAGTACACCCCATACATCGTCGAGAACCACTGGTGCTCCAGGCCCTTCATCCAGAGGATGGCCGCGAAGGTCAGCCCCAACGCGAAGATGAAAATCCCGTACGCCGCGTGCACCCGCATGTTCTGCGTGTGGATCGCCGCCCCATCCTTGTCCTGGTTGAGGGAGTTCCGACGGAGCTGGAACGAGACAAACGTCCAGAGGACGAAGAGCAGGATCGACACCCCGTACCAGCCGCCCGGTGTGAAGAGCGGCGACTTGGCATGGAGCGCCGCGTCGCTCGCAGGGTCCGCGATCTGCATCCAGGGATAGATCTGCTTCGCGAGGATGAGGATCGGGATGAAGAGGACGAACATCACCGGCGCGAGGCAGGCGAGGTGCTCATTGAGCCGGCGGACCGGCACCGACCAGGCGGCATCGAACAGGTGGTGAACCACCGTGAGGAAGAGCCCGCCAAGGCAGAGGCTGAGGAAGAACATGAACGCCTGGAGGTACGAGAAGCCAAACTGCTTCCCGAAGCCCCCGTCCTTCGCCGCGCTGAGCCCGCCAACCACGGCAAGCACCGCGCCGACGCCGGCAACCACCACGGCCTTCTTGCTCCAGCGGGCGGCCACCGTCGCCACATCAGCCGTCGGAGCGGGATGAGAGTGTGAGTCCATAGCGTTTACTTGATCGATGCGCGTTCCCCGGCGGGAATCTCCTCCAGCGTGCCCAGACGCGAGAGCTGGAGCGTCCGGACGTAGGCCACCACGGCCCACCGGTCCTGGATCGGAAGCACCGACCCATAGGCCCCCATCAGGTTCTTGCCGTTCGTGATGGTGTCGAAGATCTGGCCGTCCGGCGCGGAGATCAGCTTCCGGCCCTTGTGATCATGCAGGTCGGCAACCACCGCCATCCCGAGCTTGCTCGTGATCCCCTTGCCATCGCCCAGGGCGCCGTGACACGGGGAGCAGTAGATCGTGTAGCGCTCCTGCCCGCGGGCCAGGAGCTGCGCTGTCACGGGAACCGGAATCGTCTCAACGAAGTTCGTTGTCCCGGCCACGCGACCCGTGTTCACCGGCGAGTCCTCGTACGGGGTGTTCCGTGCCACCGTCCCGATGGGCGCAAGCTGCGAGCTCCGGCCATCCCGGAAGAACGCGTTCACGGCCTGGGGCCGGAGTTTCGGCTGCCGGTCCATGTCCGGGAAGAGCTCGATCGGCGGGCGGCGGGTCATTTCCCCCTTGCGGCCGGCCACACCGACCACCACCGCGGCACAAACCAAGAATGCGAGTATGATGTAGCGCATTAGTCCCTCACTTCCTCGATTTGCCGGGTGCCGGTCGACTCCAGCAACTTGCGGGTTTCAATGTCCGAATACTTCGGGTCGGAGGTTTCCACAAAGAGGAAGAATCCATCATGGGTGGCCCGGCTGAACCGCTCCACCTTGAACAGCGGGTTGTAGTGACGGGGAAGCTTGTTCAGGATGAACATCCCCCCCAGGGAACCGAACGCCCCGAGCAGAATCGTGCACTCGTAGGCCACCGGGAAGGAGAAGATCGGGCTGAAGAGCGGCTTGCCGCCCACGCCGATGGCGTAGTCGTGCGCGTTCATCCACCAGATCATGATCATGCCGAGCGTGTAACCGCTGGCACCGCAACAGAAGGTAAACCAGCCCACCTTCGAGTTCCCCAACCCCATCGCATCGTCCATCCCATGGATCGGGAAGGGGCTGTAGACATCCCATCGGCGGTAACCCGCTTCACGGAACTTCTCGGCGGCCTGCATCAGCTCGGCCGGCGTCGCATACTCCGCCAGGAGGCCAAGCTTCACCGTGTAATCAATGTTGGAATCAGCCATGGATTCAACCCTGGTTGGTTAATGGTGTCCGGTCGCCCCACCCAGCGGATGGTGCGGGTCCGCCTGCGGGGTCACACCCTTGACCTCGGAGATCGCGATCACCGGGAGGAAGCGCATGAACAGGAGGAACAGCGTCATGAACAGTCCGAACGATCCCACGAAGGTCCAGATGTCCACCCACGTCGGGCTGAAGTACGCCCAGCTCGAGCTGAGGTAATCCCGGTGCAGCGAGGTGACGATGATGACAAACCGCTCAAACCACATCCCGATGTTCACAAAGATCGAGACGATGAACACGAACCAGATCTTGGTCCGGCACCACTTCGACCAGAACAGCTGCGGCGAGATCACGTTGCAGGAGATCATCGACCAGTAGGCCCACCAATACGGCGCGGGCTTCACCCCGAACAGCGGCCCGAGGATGAAGGGATCCGCCGCCCGGTTGTTGATGAAGACGAACCGCTCGTACGGGTTGCCGCTGTACCACGCGATGAAGAACTCCATCCCGTAGGC
>DMJJ01000021.1:0-2071 GCA_003452185.1 Verrucomicrobiales bacterium
AGGAGCGAATCCGCCCCCTCGCGGCGGAGGGTGTCAATGGCCGCCTGCACCTCGCCCGCCCGTCGCATGGGGGAGGTCGCCTGCAGGAAGACCACCAGCTCCGGATCGTACGCCTCGGTCTCCTTCAGATGCTCCAGGGCATGGACCAGGGCCGACTCCGACGAGGCGGTGTCCCCGCTGATGGCGGCGGGCCGCCGGATCACCTCGGCGCCATGGGCCCGGGAGACCTCCGCGATCGCGTCATCGTCGGTCGAGACCACCACGCGGCTGATCGAGGGGGCCTGACGCGCGTGCTCGATCGACCACGCTACGAGGGGCTTCCCCGCCACAGGGCGGATGTTCTTTCCGGGGATTCCCTTGGAACCTCCCCGGGCCGGGATGATGGCGAGGCTCATGCCGCGATCTTCTTCTTGAGGGTGTAGGCCCGTTGCCGGATCCAATCGACGGCGTCCTCGGGGTCCGTTCCAAAACGCTGCCAGTCGGTCGCCACCTCGCGGAAGGTTCGGAGCATCGGGTCGAGCACCGAGCTCGCGAGCTGGGCCGGGGCCGTCGGTTCGGCTTTCTGGAGGAGGAACCCGAGCTGGTCCGGCGGCAGGGTGAGATGGGCGCCCGCGATCTGGAATCCAAGGGTGGCGAAGATCCCGCGGGCTGTTTCCTGGGTCAGCCAGTATGTGTGGTCGATCTTGGTGATCGCCTCCGGGGGGCCCTCGCGCCGGCAGATCTCCATGAACTCCGCGATGTCGCAGTAGAAGATGCCGCCCGGCTTCAGGAGGTCCCGGATGCGGGTCATCGAGAGCTTCAGATCGTAGAGGTGCTCGATGGTCCGGCAGAGAAGAATCACGTCGAATTGCTCCTCGCAGCGGAAATCCTCCAGCGAGGCGACATGGGCATCGAGACCGAGCTTGCGGGCCGCCGCCACCTCCTCCGACGAGGGCTCAATCAAGGTGGCCCGCAGGCCGAAATGCTTCTGGAATTCATTCGCGACGTATCCGGTGCTTCCCCCGATGTCGAGCAGCCGCGCACCGGAGGCGCCAGGCAGATAGCCCTTCATGCTCGCGATGAGCCCCGCGGTGTAGGCGATCTGCGCCTTGTCGATCGCCGCGATCGTCTGCCGCTTCGCTTTGAACTGGCTGATCATCTCCCGGTAGCATCCGTCGTTGTAGAAGTCGGAGTATCCCTTGGGGGTGAACCGGTCGACCACGTAGATCAGGCCGCACTGGAGGCAGACCGCGGTCCGGGCCGGAAACCCGTAGCGGTCGTGGGTCGACAGCACCGCGTAGCGCGGAGAGTCGCAGACGTTGCAGCGGGTCGCCTGGGTCCGGTCGTACTTCGACAGCCGCTCGACCACGGGGGCGCATCGCTGGCGCCGCCGTTGCAGGTCGGCGGGGTGGATGTTGAAGGTGAGGATCGAGCTGGGCATGGCGACTCCTGGAGGTGTTGGTTTAGGCGGCACGGCGGGAGATTGAATCCCCCTCGGGCAGTGCGATCTGGACTCCCGCGCGGCAGCCGATGAGCAGCGGGCGGTTGAACCCCCCCGCCTCAAAGGTCCGGACAACCGGGAAGCCGTTCTTTTCCATCAGCTCCCTGAGGAACCGGAGGGAGGATTTCTCGGATTTGTTCTCCTCGGCGTCAGCGCGGGTGTCCGACTTGGCCTGGAGGATCAGGACGGGCGAAAGCTCCGCGGCCTTGCGCACCACGGCCGCCATCTCCTCGGGCTGCAGGTAGTAAAGGGAGCAGTAGGCCGTCACCACGTCGAAGCTCCCCCAGTCGTGCGTCAGCACGTCGAGCATGTTCCCACGGTGAATCCTCAGGGGGTAGCGCTGCTGGTCCTTCCACTCAAAGATTCGGCGCACCAGGTTGGCACATTCCGCGTACTCGGCGGAAAGCTCCACGCCCAGCACCTCCCGCGCCCCGCTCCGGAGCATCATCACCGGCATCAGCCCGTTGTTGGAGCCGAGATCGAGCACCCGCCGGCCCTCAAAAAACCGGCGAAAAATCGGCCCGTTGATGCAGGCCCACCGTCCCGTCCCGCTGTCGATGGTGTAGAAGGCCCCGACGGCCAGGCCCCCAC
>DMJJ01000021.1:2343-3760 GCA_003452185.1 Verrucomicrobiales bacterium
GCCCCGACGGCCAGGCCCCCACCAAAGTCGATCGGTGCGTACCAGCCGGGCAGGTTCCTTGATTGACGCTCGAGCGCGGCACGGGCCCCCGTCTCAGTGAGGAGATCACGGCCGTAGACCTCGTTAAACCGCTCGCGCTCCGCATCCCGGTGGATGGAGAACCCGATCGATCCCTCCCTGCGGACCACCCGGGCCTCCCCAAGGCCGATGAGCCAGGGGGCGCCGGAGGCCGGATCCACCAGCACATCGCCGCACTCCCAGCTGATCCCGATGGCTCCGGCGGCATGCGCGGCCTCGATCTGCCCCTCCAGGGCGACCGCCAGCCCCTCGGTCAAGGCCTGCGGATTCCGTGCATCGCTCGCCCCCACCACGGTGTCGAGGCGCTGCCGGAGCGGGGCTCCGGGAATGAAGTTCCGGTAAAGCAGGCATGCCCCCTCCTCCACGTGATGGAGGGAGGGAACGTTCACCCTTCCCTGAAGCCGACGAAGCAGGCTGGCCTCCCGATGCAGGCGGGCCCGGTCTCCTCCGAAATCTTTTCGCAGCAGGAGGGTTCCCTCGCGAAGCACCACATCCACCCGTCCTCCGCGGGGCTCCACAAACCCATCCCGGCCGACGGGCACCAGGCCTGGGATCGGCCCGAACTCAAGGAGGGCCCGCCCTTGGGCGTCCACCTTGGCGAGCAGGAGATCCTCCGCCTCTCCCAGCCGGGAGGAGGCCGCAGCCAGCGCGGCACGCCCCGGCTCATCCCACCCGAGGACTGATGCCGGGGTGAACCCCGTGCTGGGGGGGACCGTCGATGGCTGTTCTGCAAGATCTGAGAGGGAAAGAAGCCGTTTCCAGACAACACAGGCCGTGACGATTACCAGGCCAGAGAACAGGGCCCCCAGACAGCTCATTAGCGGCCCGCCGGCGAGGTAGAACGCAACGATACAGGCAAGGGCCCCGAGGGATGCGGCCCCGCGGACTGCCAAGCGAAGCCAGTCATGGGAAGGGCTCCGCTCGTAGAGGTAGGCCGCCAACGGAAGCCCATACCCCGTCGCAAGGTAGGCTAGGTAGCCGATCCCACGGCGCCGCAGGATGGTCACGAGGGTCTTGATTCGTCTCATACGGATCGGGGTCAGGGACGCTTCGGTAACACCAGCTTTATCAGCGCGTTGCGGAACTGCGGCTGCCACAGCACGGGCGGATGGCAGCGAACACCGTTCCAGAGGGCTTTGACCCCCGCACCGAGTTGCCCACAGGTCTTGGCATAGCGAATATACCCCCGGGCACGACGGATATCGGCGATTTCCCGGGCCCGGCGGTTGTCGGACTCGTTTTCATACCGGTACCCTTGATGGAGGTCGGCATATTCCATGTCGGCCTTCAGGTAATTCGAAAAACTCTTCCCCGAGTCATGCCACCGAAAGGCGGCGTA
>DMJJ01000381.1:0-967 GCA_003452185.1 Verrucomicrobiales bacterium
AAGCGTGTCCTCCATTGCACGCCAGAGCCGACCGGCATGCGACAGCACCGGCGTGGGTGCGGTGTGAAACGAGCCATCCGACCGGAGCACGCCGGTCTCCTCATCCCGCGGCACCGTCCAGGTGCGTCCCCCGTCGAGCGATCGGCGGATCACCACATGCCCATTCTGCCGGTTCGGCCCCAGGAGGTAGAGGAGCCCGCGGTGAACGAAGAGCGAAGACCAGAACTGCCCATCCACCGAGGAGAGCGGGCTCCAATGAGCCCCCTGGTCGCGGCTCTCGAACAGCACCGTCTGGTCGTGGGTGGTTCCGGGGCCGAAGAAGTCGTGGGAGGCCAGATAGGTCCCGTTCGTCAGGATGGCGAGGGAGGGGGACCCGATGAACCGGCGCGTCGAGGGAAGGCTGTGGTCGACGACGACTCCCGGGGGGGAGTGGCCTCCCGGACAGGGGAGCGGGAGGGCGAGCACCAGTGGTGCGACCAGCAGCGGTAGGATGGCGTGCGGGAGGGTCATGATCCGATCTGGAGTCCGGCGTTTCCCGACAGGATGCGGAGGAGTTGGCCCCCGATCCGCCGGGCGATGGCGCTCAGTTCCTGCGCTTCCTGCGGGGGGAGGTGTCGGCGGCAGTTGAAGTCCCAGAGACTGAGCCAGGCGTCGAGGTGCGCGGGTCCGATCCCCAGGGGCACGTGCGCTCCGGCGAACCCGCCGGCGTACCGGGACGGACCGCCTGTCTGCCGCGCCCAGAACTCCCCGATCTTCACGAGGTGGGCCGGCCAGTCATGGATCCGCTGGTTGAAGATCGGGCCGAGGACCTGGTGCTGCCGGACGTCCGCGTAAAAATGCCGCAGCAACTGCGCGATCCCATCCTGCCCGCCGATCCGTTCATACAGTGTCATTGCCACTCCGGCGCACACTGCCCCGAAACTACCGACTTGAACAGCCGAGATGGGTTTTTTTAACCACGGATTGG
>DMJJ01000381.1:1278-1474 GCA_003452185.1 Verrucomicrobiales bacterium
CGCGGATGGGATTCCCAGCAATGCCTCCTGATCTCCCACCCCCATCCCGGTTCTCTCCCATCCGCGGCCATCCGTGTCATCCGTGGTCAAACCCCTACCCTGCGGACCCGGTGGCTGCAGAGTATAACCGCGGATTGGGGCACGATTTCCGCGGATGGGACGCCCAGCAATGCCTCCTGATCTCACACCCCCATCC
>DMJJ01000381.1:1753-6564 GCA_003452185.1 Verrucomicrobiales bacterium
TCCGCGACCATCCGTGTCATCCGTGGTCAAACCCCTACCCTGCGGACCCGGTGGCTGCAGAGTATAACCGCGGATGGGGACACGATTTCCGCGGATGGGATTCCCAGCAATGCCTCCTGATCTCACACCCCCATCCCGGTCCACTCCCATCCGCGACCATCCGTGTCATCCGTGGTCAAACCCCTACCCTGCGGACCCGGTGGCTGCAGAGTATAACCGCGGATTGGGGCACGATTTCCGCGGATGGGATTCCCAGCAATGACTCCTGATCTCACACCCCCATCCCAGTCCTCTCCCATCCGCGACCATCCGTGTCATCCGCGGTCAAACCCCTACCCTGCGGACCCGGTGGCTGCGGAGTATAACCACGGATTGGGGCACGATTTCAGCGGATGGGATTCCCAGCAATGACTCCTGATCTCCCATCCCCATCCCGGTCCCCTCCCATCCGCGACCATCCGTGTCATCCGTGGTCAAACCCCTACCCTGCGGACCCGGTGGCTGCAGAGTATAACCGCGGATGGGGACTCGATTTCCGCGGATGGGATTCCCAGCAATGCCTCCTGATCTCACACCCCCATCCCGGTCCACTCCCATCCGCGACCATCCGTGTCATCCGTGGTTAAACCCCTGCCCTGCGGACCCGGTGGCTGCAGAGTATAACCGCGGATGGGGACACGATTTCCGCGGATGAGATTTCCGCAATACCTCCTGATCTCCCGCTCCAATCTTCCCCCCATCCCGGTTCTCTCCCATACGCGCCCATCCGTGTCATCCGTGGTCAAACCCTCCTTACCCCATCCGTGGTCGAACCTTGCTTTGACTCGAGGCGGTGGAATGCCGTTATCTCTCTGCATGAAGGTTCGCGTCAAAATCTGCGGCATCACCTCCCTGCGCGATGCGATGGTCGCGGTCGAGGCCGGGGCTGATGCCCTTGGGTTCGTCTTCTACAACAAGAGCCCCCGCCACGTCACCCCGGCCAAGGCGGCTCGCATCATCCGACAACTCCCCCCTTTCGTCAGCCGCGTCGGCCTTTTCGTCAACGCCCCCGTGGAGGAGATCCGGTCGACGGCGGACGCGGCAGGCCTCGACACCCTGCAGCTCCACGGGGATGAAACCCCGGGATTCTGCCACCTCTTCTCCCTGCCGGTGCTGAAGGCGATCCGCGTCGAATCAAAGGCCTCCCTCCGCGGACTGAAGGCCTACGACGTCTCGGCGATCCTCCTCGACGCCTTCGTGGCTGGGACGCGCGGGGGGACCGGGAAAACCTTCGACTGGAGGCTGGCACGGGAGGCAAAGGCGAACGGCACCCCGGTGATCGTGGCCGGGGGGCTGACCCCCGAGAATGTGGGCGAAGCGGTCCGCCGGGTCTCCCCGTACGGGGTCGACGTCAGCAGCGGGGTGGAGCTCGCCCCGGGCCGGAAGGACGCCCGGAAGGTCCGGGCCTTTATCGCCGCGGCGCGCCAGGGTTGAAGGCAACCGATTCCACCAGCCGTGCGATCACCTGGTCGACCGAGACCCCGTCGGCCTCTGCGCGGTAGTTCAGGAGGATCCGGTGCCGCAGAACCGGCAGCGCCAGCTCCCGGACGTCGGCATCCGAGACGTGCGGGCGCCCCTGCAGCAGGGCGCGCGCCTTCGCCCCCAGGACCAGGAACTGGGCCGCCCGCAGGCCGGCTCCCCAGTTCACCCAGTCGTTCACGAATTGCGGCGTCCCCTGCTGCCTCGGGCGGGAGGCGGCGGCCAGGCGCACCGCGTAACGAACCACATCCTCGGCGATCGGCACCTTGCGGACGATTTCGTGAAACCGGAGGACATCCTCCCCGCTGAACAGCGGCTCGATCGCCTGACGGGCGCCCGCCGTCGTCGCCGCCACCACCTTGACCTCATCCTCTTCGGGCAGGTAGCTGATCACGACATTGAACATGAACCGGTCAAGCTGGGCCTCGGGAAGCGGGTAAGTGCCCTCCATCTCGATCGGGTTCTGGGTCGCCAGGACGAAGAACGGCTCCTCCAGGGCGTGCCGCGTGCCGGCGGCCGTCACCTGGTGCTCCTGCATCGCCTCGAGGAGCGCGGCCTGGGTCTTGGGGGGAGTGCGGTTGATCTCGTCGGCCAGGAGGATGTTCGCGAAGATCGGGCCCCGGACAAACACCATGCGGCGCCCCTCCGTGCCCCCCTCAAGAATCTCCGTCCCGGTGATGTCGGCAGGCATCAGGTCGGGCGTGAATTGGATCCGCTGGAACCGAAGCCGGAAAACCTGGGCGATCGATTTGACAAGGAGCGTCTTGGCGAGCCCGGGAGCCCCGGTGATGAGGCAATGCCCGCCGGCAAAGAGCGCCAGAAGGATCTGCTCCACCACGTCCTGCTGCCCGATGATCACCTTGCCAAGCTCGGTGATGATGCGCGATCTCCCCTGCTGGAGCTGCTCGACAGTTTGCTGCTCGATCGATTTGGAATTGGAGTCAGTGGACGGGGGGAATGACACAATGCGCCTTTCGTTGCGGGGAGGACTCCAAGAGCCCGGCGCAACCCCTGGCAGGGAGGCGCATGGCTGGGTGAAGATCCATCACGGGGGCGAGAGTAGACGGCCGCCCCGGGGGTTGAACAGTCCTTACTCGAGGCTCTCGAGAGCCCGCCGCTCCTTCTTGGTCGGACGCCCCGCCCCGGGGGGTCGGGGGATGAAGCCTGAAAGACGCCGCCGGTCGCGGGCCTGCTCAAACTCGGCAGCGGGGGTGAGATCGGTGAAGTGCTCCGGCACCTGACTGGCGCTGATCCGCCGCTCCACAACCTTCAAGACCCGGACTGTCCGCTTTACCTCCCCGGTGACGGCGGAGAGGGTGTCGCCCACCCGAACCGACCGGGCAGGCTTCACGGGAGACTCGTCGATGAGGACACGCCCGTTGGTGCAGGCGGCGGCGGCGAGCGATCGCGTCTTGTAAAGACGGACCGCCCACAGCCACTTATCCATCCTGACGGCTGCTGGCTCCGGGGGCGTCATCGTGGGAAGGGGCCCCCGAGGGCTCGGGCGACGGAGCGCCCCGCTCGGAGCCGGGGTCGCGGGACTCGCGCGACTCCCCTGCCGGGGCGTCGGCGCCGGCGGGACGTCCCGGGTTGGAAGCAGCTTCGCCCTGGGCGGCATCGCGATCCCGATCACGCCCACCCCGGTCACGATCCCGATCACGGCCACCCCGGTCACGGTCGCGGTCGCGATCCCGGTCACGGTCACGATCACGATCACGATCGCGATCCCCTCCGCGGTCGCGATCGCGTTGTTGTCCGCGGAACTGCCCCCCTCCACCGCGTTGCTCCTGGGGTTGGCCCTGGGACTGTCCCCCCCCTTGCGGGCGGGGGAGATTCATCCGCTGGAGCACCTGCTTCAGTCGGTCGAGCTCGGCCTCGTCGGCTTCCTTTTGGACCTGGGCGTTCTGGAGGATGTCCATGATCTCCTCGAATTCCTCCAGCACATGCTGGAGCTCGAGGGTGATCTTTTGCACCTCCTCGATCGCCTCGGCCACCGCGCGATGGCGCGGCTGGGGGGGAGGCTCGGGGGCGCGTGGGGGTTCACGACGCGGGCGCTGAGGCTGGTACTGGGCGGGGCGGATGGGGCGTGAATCCCTGGGCTCACGCGGCTCGCGGGACTCCCTGGGTTCACGGGGTTCACGCGACTCGCCGGAGGGGGCATCCCCCTCTCCGCCGGAGTCCTCGGGGGACTCGGACTCTTGCTCCTCCCGGTCATCCCGTCCGGCATCCCGCTCGGCGTAACCCTCCTCGGAAGTGGTGGCGAACTCACGCTCCGACTCCTCGCCTCCCTGCTCCGTGGACTCGACTCCCTCCTGCCCCTCGTACTCGGTCTCCTCGTTTCCGCCGGAGCCGCCCTGCCCCTCCGACCCGGGAGCACCGGAGCCACCCGGGCCGCCGCCCGGGGAGCGGCGACGGCGACGGCCGCCGCGGCGGCCGCGACGGCGGGAGGGACGACGATTTCCCGAACCGCCGCCGACATCGGGGGCGTTCGAGGAGGGGGAAGGGGAACCGGAGGAAGGGCCTTCAGGGATCATTTTGAATGGGGCGCGCGGCCGCAGGAGGGGCGCACGCCCGAGGGGGTTGAGGATGTGGGGTTGTGGGAGCCCCGCACCAGCTCCCCACGGGGACGCGCACCCCCCGGGGGGGGCGGGCGTGGAGGCGATGCGGGTGGCGTGTCACTTACGGAAGAAACCGTCGATCACGCCGCGAAAAACATTTTCCCCAACGTTCACGATCCCCATCTCCCGCACCGCGTTCTCCTCGGAGTCGCTGGCGTGGGCTGCGTTGACCATGATCGTGGAGCCGAACTCGCGCCGGATGGAACCCGGCGGCGCCTTGGAAGGATCGGTGGGTCCGAGGACGTCGCGGATCTTGGAGACCGCCTCCACTCCCTCGTACACCAGCGCGATGCAACGCTCGCTGCCCGGGGCGGCAAGCTGCTCGGGCGTGCACTCGCTGGGGGCGCGGCCCGACATGAAACGGACGATGTTCTCGAACTGGTTGTCCCCGTAAAGGGGTCCCAGGATGTCGCCCAGCTGCCGCGTCTCCTTCTCGGGGAGCGGGAAGCCGAGGGTCTTCTCGAGCGCCTCCTTGCTCTGCTTGGCGACGACGTCCTTGAGCTTCGTGCGAAGGATGTCGCGCACCGGGCCGTAGAACTCCATCGCCTGGGCCACGCTCATCATGTGGAGCTTGATCCCGACGATGTAAAGTCCGGTGCGGGAGAAGAAGTCGATCACGTTGCCCGGGCGCCCGGTCGGGAACCGGAAGTTGTCCGGCTTGATGAGCACCAGGGT
>DMJJ01000143.1:0-3630 GCA_003452185.1 Verrucomicrobiales bacterium
GATCGGCTCTAGCTTGAAGGGGGCCCGGGCGACTGTTCACGCACGTCCGCTGTTCGCTCTGGAATCGCGGTGACGCGGAGGCGCAGCGGGCGTTCTGCGGGCCCCGCTAGTGGCTCGCGGTCGGCAGCCGGTCGAGGAGCTTTTGGTGGATCCCACCAAACCCTCCGTTCGTGAAGACGCAGACCACCTCGCCACTCTTCGCGGCGCCGGTGACGTGGGTCACGATCGAGTCCACGTCGGGAAGGAACACGGCCCTTCCACCACTCGCATTCAATTCGCGGGTGAGTCGCTCGGGGTCGAGGCGGATGTCCGACGGCACCAGTTCGGGATTGGCCACAGGGGCCACGACCACCTGGTCGGCATCCCCAAAGGAGACGGCAAGGTCCTGCTGGAACACGTTTCTCCGTGTGCTGTTGGTGCGGGGCTCGAAGATCGCCCAGAGGCGCTGTCCGGGGAACCGGACGCGCAGGGCCTTGAGCGTCTCGCGGATTGCCGTCGGGTGATGGGCGAAGTCATCCACCACGGTCACCCCGCCGCGCACCCCGCGGACCTCCATCCGCCGCTTCACCCCCTGGAAGGTCTCGAATCCCGCCTGGATCTGGGCATCGGTGAGCCCGCAATGGCGGGCGCACGAGGCGACGGCCAGCGCGTTGCGGACGTTGAGCTCCCCGATGAGCGGAATCCTGAACCGGGACTCGCCGATCGAGAACGAGGAGGCGTCGGGGGCCAGGTCGAGGTTTGTGGCCCGGCTTTCGTTTCCCTCCCCCAGTCCGTAGCGCCGGACCGGGGCATGCTTCACATCCAGGAGCGGGCGCAGGTTCGCATCGTCCCCGTTCGCCAGGATCAGCCCGTTCCTGGGGACCAGGATCATGAGCCTCCGGAAGGCGGTCTGCACCGACGCGACGTTCTCAAAGATGTCGGCGTGATCCAGCTCCAGGTTGTTCACGATCGCCACCTCCGGCAGGTAATGGACGAACTTGCTCCGCTTGTCGAAGAACGCGGTGTCGTACTCATCCCCCTCGATGATGAACCACTCGCTGCCGGTGAAGCGCGCCCCCTGGGTGAGGTTGTTCGGGATTCCCCCGATGAGGTAACCCGGGTTGAGCCCCGCGTGCTCGAACACCCAGGTGAGAAGGGACGTCGTGGTGGTCTTGCCGTGCGTTCCCGCAACCACCAGGGAGCGTTTTCCCCGGATGAAGAACTCCTTGAGCAGCTCGGGCAGCGAGCAGTAGCGGAGCTTGCGCTCCAGGACCGCCTCCGCCTCCGGGTTGCCCCGGCCGATCGCATTTCCGATCACCACCAGGTCGGGCTTGTGGGCGAGGTTCTTCTCATCGTAGCCGCTGAACACGTTGATCCGCCGGTCCGCCAGGAAGGTGGACATCGGGGGATAGACGTTGGCGTCGGAACCGGTGACGACAAAGCCCTTCTCCTGCATCGCCGCGGCCGTGGAGGCCATGGCCGTGCCGCAGACACCGATGAAATGGACGGAACGAATGGGGGCGAACATGGGTTGTGTGTGTGTGCTGATGGTGCTGGCGCGCGACAGGCCGCAAACGCTCGGCCCCAGATGCGGCGGCGAGCTTTCGACGGCCGCCTGCGGCGGTCAAGCGTGAAAGGAAAACACCCGGTCGTGCGCTGCTGTTTCAGTTTTCTTTTCCCCTCCCGGGGGGGACTTACCGCGGGAGCGGGAGCTCGAGCTGTTGCCTGCAGAGATCCTCGAGCCCCGAGACCCCCAGCCCGATCAGCCTCAGCGGACGGTTGACCAGCCGCTCCCTGCCGAGCAGCCAGCATCCGAGACGGTAGATCTCGCCCGGGGTCCCCACGGGGGACTCGACCGAGAGCTGCCGGGTCAGGGTGGTGAAGTCGCCATAACGAACCTTCACCTGGACCGTGCGCGCCGCCAGCCGGTGGGATTCGAGTTTGGCGGCGATTTCCGCCGCCTGCTCCCGAAGGCTCGCACGGAGAGTGGGACGATGGTCGGTGTCCCGGGGGAACGTCGTCTCACTGCTGATGCTCTTGACCTCCTCCCCCAGCTCCAGGGGCCGGTCATCCATTCCCATCGCGAACCGCTTGAGCTCGGGCCCCCAGGACCCCACCACCGACCTCAGGTCGCCCGGGTAAGCCTGGAGGTCCCCCACGGTCCGGAGTCCCACCCGATGGAGCTGTTCCTCGGTCACCGGGCCCACGCCGTGGAGCCTCCGGACCGGGAGCGGTTTCAGAAATGCCACCTTCTCCCGCTCCCGAACCAGGGTCAGGCCGTCCGGCTTCTCGAAATCGCTCGCAAGCTTCGCCAGGAGCTTGTTCGGGGCCACCCCCACGGTGGCGGTGAGCCGCCGGGCTTCACGGATCCGTTCCTTGATCCGCCGGGCCAGGGGCACCGCCGATTCGAGGCGCTCGTCCTCATCCGCCCCCCGGGCGATGGAGGAGACATCGATGTAGGCTTCATCGATGGAGACCTGCTGGACGAGATCGCCCGCCAGCCCCCGAACCAGCCGCATAATTTCCTCCGATTCCTCCCTGTAAGCCTCCATCCGGGGGCGCAGAAACACCCCCAGCGGGCAGAGCCGTGCGGCGGTGACGCTCGGCATCGCACTTCGGACCCCAAACTTCCGGGCCTCATAGCTCGCCGCCGAGACCACCCCCCGTTGACGCGGGTTTCCGCCGACAATGACCGGCCTGCCCCGGAGGGCGGGGTTGTCCCGCTGCTCCACCGAGGCGAAGAACGCGTCCATATCAAGATGGAGGATGACCCGGGCCATGGGGGGATCGTCGTGTCGAAGCCATTCTGTCCCAGTCCCCGCCGCATCGTCGAGCCTCCCCGTGCGAGGGGGAACCCTCGCTCGTTTCCCAGTCCCCCCCCTTAGAAGAGCATTTGACGGTCCAATCTGCTTCCCGTACCTTCCCGGCCACTTAGATATTAAAGGTTACGATGCTAGGATTCATCATTAAGAAGGTCTTCGGGTCCAAGAACGACCGCGAGGTTCGCCGTATCCGGCCGACGGTGGCCCGGATCAATGAGATCGAGCAGCAGCTCCAATCCCAGGATGCCGAGGTGCTTCGGCAGAAGACCGCGGAGTGGAAGGCGAAGCTGTCGCAAATCCAGGATCGTGAGGAGCTTGCGCGGGAGCTGGATGCCATCCTGCCTGAGGCTTTCGCCGTGGTAAAGAACGCCTGCCGCCGGCTCTGTGGCTCCGAGGTGCAGGTGCGCGGCCACGCCCTGAAGTGGGAGATGATCCCGTTCGACGTCCAGTTGATCGGTGGCTGGGCTCTCCATACGGGACGGATTGCTGAAATGGCGACCGGTGAGGGAAAGACCCTGGTGGCCACCCTCCCGACCTACCTGAACGCCCTGACCGGGCGCGGGGTGCATGTCGTCACGGTGAACGATTACCTCGCCGCCCGTGACAGTGAGTGGATGGGGGCCGTCTACCGGTATCTCGGCCTCTCGGTCGGCTGCATCCTGCATGACCAGCCTCCGGACGTTCGCCGATCCCAGTACAGCTGCGACATCACCTACGGGACGAACGCCGAGTTCGGGTTCGATTACCTCCGCGACAACGGGATGGCGGAGCGGCGGGAGAACCAGGTCCAGCGCGGGCACTACTTTGCGATCGTCGACGAGGTCGACTC
>DMJJ01000143.1:3895-4261 GCA_003452185.1 Verrucomicrobiales bacterium
CGACTCGATCCTCATCGATGAGGCCCGGACCCCCCTCATCATCAGCGGCCCCGCCGTGGTGAACGCCGACAACGAGCTCTACAACCAGCTCAAGCCGAAGGTCGACTCCCTGGTTCGCGCCCAGGACCAGCTCTGCACCCGTTTCCTCAAGGAGGCTGAGGAACTCATCAAGAAGCTCCGCCCCGAGGATGGATCGAACCCCCTGAACCCCGAGGAGACGGAACTCGAGCTCGGGCTTCTCCTCTACCGTGTGAAGATCGGCAAGCCCCGGTCCGAGGGGCTCATGAAGATCCTGGAGGAGCCGTCGAACGCCTCTCTCATGCAGAAGGCGGAGCTCCGCCTCCACGCCGACCAGTCGAAGAAGGA
>DMJJ01000221.1:0-4838 GCA_003452185.1 Verrucomicrobiales bacterium
GTTATTGACTCCGAACCCAAGCTGGCCGGTCGTGCCGAGGGTGCCGGTCCCCCGCGGGGAGGCGCCCAGGTCGGGGAAGGAGAAGTCCCCGCCGAGATTCACCAATCCTCCCGCCAGGGGGGACCTTGCGAGGCTGAAGTAGGCGTTGTTCAGGGAGAACCCCCGGAGGCCGATGCTGGAGGCCGAGGCCTGAAGGCTTGCGTTCCCCGAGGGCGCCAGGGCTCCGAAGAGCTCCAGGTTGCCGAGGGGCCCTCCGAACCCGAGCTTCGTTCGAACCGCGAGCACGGAACCTCCCCCCGCCTGGTAGTGATCGAGGACCTCGGAGGCCGTGAGCGATCGGCCGTAGACGGCGACCTCGTCGATCCAACCCCTGAAGAAGCGTCCCGAGGCCTCGGCATTCTCGCCGATCATCACCGCGGCGTTGTTCACGCTCACGGGGCTCGAGTAGGGAGCCCAGGCCTCCAGGGTGCCGTCCATGTAGAGGTACTTGGCCAACCCGTCGCACACCGCAACCACGTGATGCCACAGGCCGTCGTCGACGTTGCGCACCCCGGGTAGGCTGTGGGCTCCGGCGGCGCTCGTGGTGTCGAATGAGATCCGCCGCGTGTTGCTGTAGCGGCTGAGGCGCCAGGCGGTGTCCCCCTTGGTCACGATGGCCTGCCAGTCCTTGGTCCACCCGGTGGTCCTGACCCAGGCCTCCACCGTGAGCGCGGTGGTGAAGTCGAAGTCGGCCTCCCGGGCGATGGTCGCGAATCCGGTGGCGCCATCCAACAGGACGGAGTGGTCGGCCGACCCGACGAGCGCGCCGGCCTGCTGGAGGGTGACCCCCCCGGTGAACGTTCCCCCGTGAAGGCCCCCTGTGGCATCGACCAGCTTGGGTGTGAGGGCGCTCTCGTTGAGCCGCCAATATCCTGTCGGGCCGTCCGCCAGGACCAGGGAAGGATAGTCCGAGGGGCTTCGGCGGATCACGTTGGTCAGGTTGTTGACCGGGAAGTTGAAGAACGTTGGGCCGGTGAAGACGTTGGTCAGCGCGAGGGTCCCGCCCGGGGTGATGAGGCCGTTGAAGTCCAGGGTCGCGAGGTCCTGCACGGCGAGCGAGGCCGTGGCGGCGAGGGTGGGGCCCATGGAGGGGCCCGACAGGTGAAACCCGAGGCTCGTAAAGTCGAAGGCGGCGATCCGCCCGCTGGGTAGGCTTCCGGAGACATCGATGAGGCCGGCGCCGCTCACGCTCCCCGCGATGTGGGAGCTGGGGCCGAGCGGGACCGTGAGGTCGGCCTCGATCCTGAGGGAGGGGAGCTGTCCGGCCGATCGCGAGAACCAGAGCTGGCCGTTCCCCAGGTTGAACCCGCCCAGGTTGAGCGACACCGGCGCGGCCGACAGCTGGAGCGCGCCCGTGTCGCTGAGGCTCCCGAAGAGGTCGGCGGTGGCGAACCCTGCGATGTTCACGCGGGAGGACATGGAGAGCGTGACGCCGCCCCCGGCCTGATAGTGGTCGAGCACCTCACGGGCCGTGAGGGCCCGCGTGTAAAGGGCGACCTCGTCGAGGGTCCCGTGCCAGGAGCGCTTGCCGACCTCGGCATTGTCGCCCAGCATGACGTCGAACTTGTTCTGCGCGATGGTGCCCGTGGCGGGTGTCCAGGCATCGAGCTCCCCGTCGATGAAGAGGTATTTCGCACGGCCATCGTAGACCCCCACGACGTGGTGCCACTGCTGGTCGTTGACGGGGCGGGAGCCGACGAGCCCGAGGGGGGTGACCCCCGTCAGGTCAAACCGGAGGGTGTTGCCCGTGTTGTCGCGCTCGAGCCGCCAGGCACTGTCCCCCTTGGAGAGGATGGTGGCCCAGGGGTTGTCAAACTTGTCGACCCGCACCCAGGCCTCGACGGTCAGTTCGGCCCCGATGGCCGTGAAGGCATCCTGGTCCTTGACCAGCACCGACTGACCGGTCCCGTTCAGGGTGGCACAGGTGCCGGCGTTCACCGAGTCGGGGAACCCCCCCTTCTGCGAGAGATCCGGTGTGTTGAGATACGTCCCGTTGAGAATTGGAAGCGTCTCGCTCAGGGCGACGCTTCCCCCCCCCTCCCCAAGGCGCCAGTAGGCCAGGGGGGACAGGGCGACAACCCGCGCCCGGTAGTCGGAGCCCCCGCGGGTGAGGACGTTGGTCACGGTGGCGAGCGGGAATCCGCCGAGGGTCGGTGTGTTGAGGACGTTGGTGAGCGAGTAGGTGCCGTTCGGCTGGACGTTGCCGGCGAAGAGCAGCGTGCCGAGGTCGGTGACGGAGAGACTGCCGTTGAAGGCCAGGCTCGGGGCGTTGGGCGGGGTGCGGCTGAAGGCCATCGTCGCGTTGTTCAGCGTGAAACCCCCGACATTGAGGGTCGACCCGGCGCTGGTGACGAGGTTGAAGGCCCCGTCGCTGCCGATGTTTCCCGCCACCGCGAGGGTCCCGACGCCGCCCACGGTCTTCACGCGGCCGCCGAAGTTGCGCAACAGCCAGGTGCTCCCCGTGCGCTCAAGGTTGAAATTTATCTGGTCGAAGGCGAACCCGCCGACGCTGAAGGCCAGGGGACCGCTCTGGTTGGTGAAATTCCCGTTTGCGTACACCGTGATCGGGGGGAGGAGCACCCGCTGCGAGAAGAGCCCGTTGACCCGCAGGTAGGCGCCCGAGAGGGTCAATCCGACGTTGTTCAGGACGGCCGTCATCGCGTCGACCCCGGGGTTCAGGGACTCGAGGGTGAACAGCCCCGAGCTGAACGAGCCGAGGGTCACGGTGCCGCTTCCGGTAAAGCTCACGGCGCCGGACCGTGTGATGGTGACCGTGCCGGAGGCGGCGGCCCCGCCCGCCCCAACGGAGGCGAGGACATCGGCGGTGATGTTCCCGGTCAGCACCACGGAGTCCTGGGTGACGTGGAGAGTGCCGTCGGCAACGGCGCTGGCTGGAATCCCGAGCCCCGCCGTGGGAAGGGCTCCGGCGAAGCTTCCGGTCAGATCGAACGTGGCGTCGCTGTTCACGACCAGCGTGGCGTTGGCCCCCTGGCCCAGGGTGACGTTGCGCCCGTAGCTCCGGCCCGGGAAGAGGGCGACGGTGGTGCCTCCCCGGATCGTGATTGAGGCGGAGGCCCGGTTGGTTCCGACCCCCTGGAGGGTGAGCGGCCCCACGACGCTGCCATTGGTCACCTGGAGCACCGTCACCCCGCCGCTGCTGAGGGTGAGGTTGTTGTTGATCTCGAGCTGGGCGGACCAGGGATCGCTGGTGGAGAAGCTGAAGGGGGAGGTGGCACCGCCGGCCCCGTGAATGAGGATCGTTTCGGTGAAGAGTCCGGGGAGCTGGAGCTGGGCGGCCCCGAGGAGCAGGGTGGCGGTGGTTGCGTTCGGCCCGCTGCGGGCGATGTCGATCCGCCCGGTGAGCGACCCGCCGGTCACGGCCGCGATCCGGAAGCCGGACGGCCCGCCGATGGACACCGGGCTGGCGGACCCCGAGGCAGTGAAGTGGGGGTTGGGGGCGGTGCTGAAGTCGATCAGGGCGTTGTTCAGGCCGACGCCCTGGTACGGGAGGGTGGGGGCGCTGAACCGGCCGCTGAGGGCGGGGAGCCCCGATGGCTGGGGGATGACCGAGAGCTGGGCGTCGGGGATGCTCACGAGCTTCGTGCCGTTGGCTTTCAGATCCAGGCTCGCCAGGAAGGCAATGCCCCCCTGTCGGCGCGCCTCCGCAACGGGTCCGGTTCCGATGAACGTCGGCTCAAACCTGGGTGAATACGCCACCACCCGCGCGCTGCCGCTCGCGGCCACCACATCGCTGATCGGGGCTGGCATGGTGAGGGCAATCGCGGCGTCGAGCGATGCCTTGGGAAGGTTGGTGATCAGCTGTGCGCTGAAGTCCTGCCACGCCGTGCGCCGCATCTGGTCCCAGGTGGCGGTGTTGGTCCCGGCGGGAGCCGGCCCGCGGAGCCACTCCACGTGGGCCAGGAGGTCGGATCCCCAGTTGGAGATCGTGAGGGTCGGGGCCTGGGTCATCTCGAAGTGGAGCGACGCCGTGGTGACGAAGGACTTGAGCCACCCGCCCGTGGGGCCATCCACCTGGACGCTCAGGACCCCGGTGGGACGACCCTGTCCTGCGGGAAGCGCCACGATCGAGCCGGTGCCGATCGGGATCCCGAGGAGCTGGGCGTTGAACCACCCCTTGAGGAAGGCGAGCTCCACGGGATAGAGCTGCGTCACCCCGGCATCCTGGATGGTGGAGGCGTCGAAGGTCTGGATCGCCGCGAGCATCTGCTGCGGGGTGAGGGCGCTCCCGTCTGGGTGCGTGAAGAAGGGCGGGTTGGGGGCCGGGATGTAAAAGGCCAGGGACCCCCGGTTGGTGAAGGCGAGGACGTAGTTTCGGAGGAAGTCCGAGGCGTCCCCCAGGCGGGTCATCAGGTCCGTGCTGCTGTTCGGGTCGACAAGGCTGCCGAGGTAGTCCGGGGGGGCTTCGGTGAGGGCCCTCGGAAACTGGAGCTTCGCCGCGCCGGCCATCCCGCCGTGCGGGAAGTAGTCATGCTGGAGGTCGAGGTTCGCGAGCCTGGGGTCGAGCTGCTGGAGGTCGGCGGCGGTCCCCTTCCAGAGCGGATCGGCAAGCTTCCCGGCCTCGAGCGCCAGGAGCAGCACGTCGAGCCGGGAGGGGAGCCCTCCGGGCCGGAGCTCCGGGGGCAGCCATCCGCTCCCGGGGCGCGCAGGGTGCGCGGTGAGGTTGGGGAGGAGGACGCGCGCCTGGGCGTTGAGGAGCTCGGCCCCCAGGGGGTGGAGCGAGTACTCGGTGGTGTAGGTGGCGTTTGCCAGCATGTAGTCGAACCCCTCACGCGAATAGT
>DMJJ01000221.1:5118-5262 GCA_003452185.1 Verrucomicrobiales bacterium
GTCGAACCCCTCACGCGAATAGTCGGCCAGGGCGGATGGGGTGCGGAACCTGCCGGACATCGCCGCCAGGAGCGACTGGCCGGGGTCGGGGACGCTGACGTTGAATCCAAACCGGGCACTGTCCTGCGGCGGGAAAAGGAAGAA
>DMJJ01000110.1 GCA_003452185.1 Verrucomicrobiales bacterium
AGCCCGACCACGAGCCCCATGCCGAAGAGGTGCGTCTCGTCGGCGCCGGAAACCTGGGCGAGGTCCTTCACGCGGAGCATCTGCCCGGTGGCTCCGGACGCGGCGGGGGCGATCGCGAGGATCAGGAGCCACGTCAGCAGGGCTGGGCGGCGCGGGCCCGCGACCGGGGGGACGGAATGGGTGTGCGGCGGCATCATGTTGTCGGTGTCGGCATCAGAACGGGTTGACCTTGTCCCAGACCTTGTTGAACCACCCCTTCTTGGCGGAGTTGGAGGCGGCCCCCTTGGAGACGATCTGGATGCTGGCGTCGTGGACCTGGTAGCTGAAGACGCTGTTGGCCGGGGTGACATCGGCCCTGCGGACGATTCCCCGGATGACCATGTCCTGTGATTCGCCTGAGAAGGAGGTTTGCCGGCGTCCCTCGACGATCATGTTTCCGTTGGGGAGGACATCCTTCACCATGACCTGGAGGCGGGCCACGATCTTCTCGGAGTTGTTGACGGAGCCGCTCCCGTCGAAGTCGTTTGCCGAGCTGAATTTCAGCCCCGGGAACGCCCCTCCCTTGGTGAGGAGGCCGCTGGCGGCCGGGCTGAAGAGGAACTTGTCGATCCCGGTGTCGGCGGTGCTCTTCTTGGCGGTCTTGGTGCTGACATCCTTGGTGGCGCTGTTGTTCTCCTGGACGATGATGGAGAGGAGGTCGCCGACCTCCACCGCCTTGTTGTCGGAGAAGAGGGACCGGTGGTAGTTGCGGTCCCGGTACACGGGGTCGACGGCGCCTGCGCGCGGGGCCGGGAGGAGAAGAACCCCCAGCGTGAGGAGGAGGGTGAGGGCGAGCGCGCGCGCGGGCGCGGGGCGGGCGGCCGGGCCTTGCGGGCGGGGACTAGAGCTGAATTTGAACGGCTTGATCATTGAGAACCTTTGCACGGAGTTCGCGGCGGGAAGTGGTGTTTCGGACGCGGATCACCTGGCCTTGGGCGCCGGGGTCCAGGGCCTCGACCTTGAGGGAGACGGTGAGGCCCCCTTCCTTGAAGACGGCTTCCAGGAGCTGGCCCCGCTGGACGACGACGCGCGGGGCGAGGGAGCGGCGGAGCAGGGGCTGGCCCGGGTTGAGCGGTTCGGCGACCACCCAGCCCTGGGTGAAGTCGGCGTCCGCGGGGAGAAGGTCCCGGTAACGAAGGGTGTCCCGAGGCTCCCGGGCGACGTCCGCCTCCTGCACCGGGTCGCCGCGGCGAAGCTGACTCCTGGCAACCCAGACCTCGCGGGTGAGCCGCGCCTCCAGGCCGACCTGCCAGAATCCGAGGCTTTCCTGCTCGGATGTGAGCTCGAACCGGAGCTGAAGGATGGGGCTCAGGCCGGAGGGGGGAAGGTTGTCGAGACGGAGGGTGTACGGCTCGTCCGGGATGACGGTGGGACTCCAGGGGCGGAGGAACCGGATCTCGAGCTCCCCGGCGTCCCGCGCTGCAGCCTGCTGGAGCTGCTCCTTGAGGGCGGCGAGAACCTCGGCAGCCGGGAGCGCGCGGGTTCGGCGGGTGACCTGGGTGGCGGGGGCCCCGCTCCATCCCCGGGCGGCAAAGGCCGGGGCGGCGGAGCGGAGGGCGGCGGCCACCTGGGCGGACGAGAGCTGAAGGATCCGGCCCATCGGCGGGGCGTCGGCGAGTCGGGTGTGGGGAACGGCGTTGGTGTCCGCCCCCGCGACGAGCTGGTCGAGAAAGACCCCCGCGCCCGTGACCTGCGCCTGCGGCAGAAGAGACCAGGGGGGCTCGGGGGGCTCGGCCCCTGCGACCCGGAGGAGGATCCCGGCGAGGAACACCAGGGCGAGCGACAGGGGAGTGCTGCGGTTCATGGGGCTCATCGCTTGAGGTTGTCGCTCATCTGGAGCATCTCATCCGCGGTCTGGACCGCCTTGGAATTCACCTCGTACGCCCGCTGGGCGACGATCATGTTCACCATCTCCTCGACCACCTTGACGTTCGAACCCTCGATGTAGTTCTGGGCCAGGGTGCCGTAGCCCTCGGTGCCGGGGGCGGCCTCCTCGGCCGCGCCGGAGGCGACGTTCTCCTTGTAGAGATTGCGCCCGATGGCATCGAGCCCCGCAGGGTTGGCGAAGCGGGCGATCTGGAGATTGGCGGTCTGGTTGGCGTTGCCGACCCGCATGGTCACCTCGCCCGTGGGGGCGATGCTGACATCGGTGGCGTTGATCGGGATGGTGATGGCGGACTTGAGCGGCAGGCCGTCGCTTGTCACCAGCCGCCCGGTGCTGTCGACCCGGAACGACCCGTCCCGGGTGTAGGCCGTCGACCCGTCTGCCATGGTGACGGCGAAGAACCCGGGGCCGTTGATCGCGACATCGAGCTGGCTGTCGCTGTGCTGGAGCTCCCCGGTGGTGAACACCTTGGCCGTCGACATGATGCGGCTTCCGTGACCGACCTGGATCCCGGTCGGGGTCTGGTTTCCACCGCCGACGTCGGCCCCGGCGAGCTTCGAGTTCTGGTAGATGAGGTCCTGGAACTCGATCTTCGACTTCTTGAATCCCGGGGTGTTGACGTTTGCGAGGTTGTTCGCGATGACGTCGAGGCTGGTCTGCTGGCCAACCATCCCGGTCGCTGCGGAGTAAAGGGCTCGGATCATATGGGGTTACGACAGGTCTCGGTCAGGTGTTGGAGGTTAGCTCGCTGATGGTCTTGCCCATCCGTTCGTCCTGCGACTGGACGACGCGCTGGTTCATTTCAAACATCCGCAGGGAGGAGACCATTTGCGCCATCTCGGAGACGGAATTCCCGTTGGCCAGCTCGAGGAACCCCTGGCGGATGGAAGGGGAGGCGGCGTCGGCGGTCTTGAGGGCGGGGTTCTTGGCCAGGAAGAATCCGCCCCCGGCGTCCGTGAGAAGCTGGGTGTCGCTGAACTCGACGATGCGGATTTTGCCGCGCTGATCCAGCCCCTGGGTAATTTCGCCCGTGTTGGAGATGGTGACATCCGGGCCGTTGGCATCGAGCTGGATCGGCCCGTTGTCGCCCAGGACGGCATAGCCGTTCTTGGTGACGAGCTGCCCGGAGGCGTTTCGGTGAAACTCGCCGTCCCGGGTGTACCCGACATCGCCCGAGGGGAGTTGGACGGCAAAGAATCCGCCTCCGTCGATGGCGAGATCGGTGTTGCCGCCGGTGCTTCGGAGGGCTCCTGGAGCGAAGTTCGTGGTGCTGGTCACCCTGGGGAGGACGTAATGGGATCCCCCCGCGCTCGCGACCGGGATCAGGCCGGCGGCGATCGACTCGAAGTTCGCATCCTGCCGTTTGTAACCCGGGGCCTGGCCTGCGGCCATGTTCTGGGCGATGATCTCCTGCCAGCGGCTGCTGGCGTTCATCCCGGCTGCTGCTTGAAAAAGGCTGACGTTCATCCGGGATGCAACTAGCAGCGGGTGTGCCACTGCAACTTCCTCCCATTTGGATGGAAGCCGGCTTGAGCGTGCAGTTCTTGCCGGCCCGATTTCTCCCCCCCCATCGGGCCGGGATCAGCCTGGGCGCACTGGAGGGGGGGGCGGCCTCGGGGGAAGAACCTCCGGTGAATCAGGCATGAAGAGTCTCTTATACTTGTCCCCCTGCATTGACGCCCTTCCCCCCCGCCGATTAGATACCCCGCCGGGCGCGTTTTGATTGGATGCGTCGCTGCAGCTCGATTCATGAACGTCATCAACCAGTTGTGGGGTTCCTCCCTTGGAAAGAAGTACCTGATGGCTCTTACCGGGATAGCCCTTTGGGTGTTTGTGGTTGGGCATCTCGTGGGAAACCTTCAGGTCTTTGCGGGGCCCCAGAAGCTCAACGCCTACGCCGCTTTTCTGAAGTCGCAGCCCGGCCTCCTTTGGGGTGCCCGGCTTGGCCTTTTGGCGATGGTGGGGATCCACGTCGCCTCGGCTGTCTCCCTGTCGGCGCAGAACCGTGCCGCGCGGCCGAT
>DMJJ01000445.1 GCA_003452185.1 Verrucomicrobiales bacterium
ACGACGTCCGATCGGGAGAGATGTGCGCACACCCCGGAGGCGATCGCTTCCTGGCCGACATAGGTGTGGCAGGCGCCGTGGACGAGCCCCTGTCGGTGCGACTTCGCCAGCCGCTCCTCGCAAAGGCGGATCGTCTGCATCCGCCGGTAAAGGTCCAGGAGGGTGGGGGTCTCGAGTCCGTCGAGGTTCATGAGCGTAGGGTGGCGCCGGCATTGGCGGCGAGGTTGCCGCCGTCCATCGGGATGAGGGCCCCGGTGATCCAGCTCGAGGCGTCGGAGGCGAGGAACACGGAAAGCCCGCGGATATCCTCCGGCGACCCGAGCCGCCCGGCAGGAATCCCGCTCAGGAATTTTTTCCGCAGCCCCGGGTCGGCTTCCATCCGCTTCTCGAGCCCCGGGTTCACCACCTGAGCGGGAAGGATCGCGTTGACCCGCACCCCGCGGCCGGCCCACTCGGTGCTCAGCTCGCGGGTCATCTGGGCCACCGCCCCCATCGCCATGCTGTAGGCGATGTGGCCCCTGCCGAGCGCGGTGGTGCTCGCCAGCGAGCCGATGTTCACGATGCTGCCTCGCCCGGCTGAAAGCATCCGACGCCCCGCCTCCTGACAGCAGCAGAAGCGACCGAAGACCAGGTTCCTCCAGCATCGCTCCACATCCTCAAGGGGAATCAGCTCCGGTACCCCCAGCAGCCCCTCGCCCGCCACGTTCCCAAGAAAATCCAACCGCCCAAACTCCCGATCAACCCGCTCAAAGGCCCCCCGGATCTGCGCCGGATCCGCGACATCACACCGCAGCGCGACGGCCCGTCGGCCCATCTGAGCCAGGGCGCCTGCCGTCGCCTCGGCCCCCGCAGCATGGATATCCAGAAGGGCCAAGTCCGCCCCCGCCGTTCCCAGGGCCAGCGCCATCGCCCGCCCCATCCCGCTCGCCGCCCCCGAGACGACCGCTACCCGGCCGCGAAGATCAAACAACTGCTCAAGTGGACTCATTTTGAATGCTGGTTGACGGTCGACCGTCCACCTTTAAGCTGCCCCCTATGTCCAACGCCAGCCCAAATCTCAAATCCTCTGATGCGCCGCGGCTAGCCCCCATTGAGCGCCGGATGGTGGGGGATGATGTTCTGGAGACCCTGCGTCGGGCGATCATTGCGGGGGCGTTTGCCCCTGGGGACCATTTGGCGGAGGGGGCCCTGGCGCAGCAGTTGGGCGTGAGTCGTGCTCCTGTTCGGGAGGCGATGATGCAGTTGGAGCGGGAGGGGTTGCTTGGGTTTGACCGGCGTGGGGCGGCGCGGGTGAAGGAGTTCACCGCCGAGGATCTGGCCGAGATTTTCACCCTTCGAGTCACCCTGGAGACGATGGCTGCGCGGCTCGCGGCGCAGCGGATGACCTTGGAGGATGTGGCCCGGATGGAGTTGAACATTGAGCGGACGCGCGGGACGGCCCGGCTTCTGGAGCTCACGCTCCTGGATGTGGAATTTCATGACCTGGTGGTCCGCGCCGCCCGTCACACGAGGCTGCTGGGAGGGTGGACGAACCTGCGTCATCAGATCGAGGTCTGGCTGGCGCGGGCCCAGGCCCGGCGGGACGCCTCGCCGTTGACGACACGGGACGACACGGTTTGCCACCATCTGCGGCTCCTCGCCGCACTCAGGACGGGGTCGGAGGATCAGGCTGCCTCCGCGATGCGCGAGCATATTGAGGGGTGGCGGCGGGAATTCGCCATTGCCCCCGGTCTCTCCCCGATGGCACTCTCCTAACCCTATCCCCGGCATCATGAACGCGCGGCTCGAAACTCGCTTCCGCTCCCTCCTTCTCCTCCTCCCCCCGGTCATCGCCTCGCTGATCGCGGTGTCATCGGCCCGGGGAGCTGATTCCACCACCAGCCCGGCCTATTTCGACAAGACCATCCATCCCCTCCTCCAGGAATATTGCCTGAAGTGCCACTCCGCCGAGAAGCACAAGGGGGACCTCGACATGGAGCGGTTTACCTCGCTTTCCGAGGTCATGAAGCATCCCCGGGTCTGGCAGGGGGTGATCGAGCAGATCGGCCTGGGGGAGATGCCCCCCAAGGAGAAGCCCCAGCCCCCGGCGGCTGACCGCGACCGGTTGGTGGCCTGGGTTGGCGATGTCCTGGACAAGGTGGCCCAGGAGCGGGCGGGCGACCCCGGTCCGGTGGCGCTCCGCCACCTCTCGAACGCCGAGTACACCTACACCATCCGGGATCTGACCGGGGTTTCCACCCTTGACCCGGTGCGGGAGTTTCCGGCCGATTCCGCCTCGGGGGAGGGGTTCATGAACGTGGGGAACTCGCTCGTGATGTCGCCGACCATGCTGACCAAGTATCTCGACGCGGCGAAGGAGATCGCCAACCACGCGGTCCTGCTCCCGGACGGGATCGGGTTCTCCCCCAGCACCTCGCAGCGGGATTGGGCGGAGGAGCGGTTGGCGTCGATTCGCGGTTTTTATGGCCGGTTCAGCGAGCCGGGGGGCGGAAGTGCCGTGAACCTCCAGGGAATCAAGTTCGACACGAAGGATGGCGGGGTCATTCCCCTGGTGAAATACCTGCGCGTCACCCTCGCTGAGCGCGAGGGGCTGAGGTCGGGCAAGAAGTCGGTGGCCGACGTCGCCCGGGCTCAGGGGGTGAACGCCAGGTATCTGGGTCTGCTTTGGAAGACCCTTAACGACACCCAGCCCTCCCTGGTGCTTGATCCGATCCGGGCCCAGTGGCGCGGGGCCACACCGGCCCAGGCGGAGGCCGTGGCCCGGAGCATTGCCGAGTGGCAGGCGGCACTCTGGCGCTTCACCCAGGTGGGGCACATCGGGAAACGGGATGGTCCCAAGGCCTGGCAGGTGCCGGTGGTTCCCCTGGCTGCGGCCCGTGAGGTGCGGATGAAGATCCCGGCTCCCGGCGATGGGGGTGAATCGGTCCTGTTCCTGGCCGTCTCCGATGCCGGGGATGGGAACCAGCACGACTTCGCCCTCTGGGAGAACCCCCGCCTGGTGGCCCCGGGCCGGCCCGACCTTCCGCTCCGGGATGTCCGCGCCGCGGTCGCGGCGCTGCGGCAGCACCGGGAGAAGGCGTTCTCCGGCGCGGCGGAATGCCTCGCCGCCGCCTCCGAGGCCCTCGGTTCCCCCGACAAGCCGGCCGTCGCGGCGCTCGCTGCGCGACACCACGTGGAGCCGGCCGTCCTCTCTGCCTGGCTCGAATGCCTGGGAATCGGGACGGGCGAGGCCCGGATCGACTCACCGATCACCGGGAAGATGGAGAGTGCCCAGAGCTATGATTTCATCAAGGGATGGACTGGAGCCGATGCCTTGAGCGTGCTTGCCAATTCGTCCGACCAGCATGTTCGGGTCCCGGGCAACATGAAACCCCACGGCGTCGCGGTGCATCCCGCCCCAACCCGCCGGGTGGTTGTGGGGTGGCGAAGCCCCGTGGCTGCCACGCTCCGGGTCGACGGCCTCCTGCAGCATGCCCATCCCGAATGTGGCAACGGGGTCACCTGGGCCGTCGAGCTCCGTCGGGGAAGCTCCCGCCAGCGGCTTGCCTCCGGCACCGCCCAGGGGGCGAAGGAGGTCCGGTTCGGCCCCTTCGAGGGCCTGGCCGTCCTCCCGGGGGATGTCCTCTCGGTGCTCGTCGGCCCGCGGGACGGCAACCACTCCTGCGACCTGACTGCCGTGGACTTCAACCTCTCCGACGGCACCCGGACCTGGAGCCTTGCGAAGGATGTTTCCGGCAACATCCTTGCCGGGAATCCCCACGCCGACGGCCTTGGCAACCTGGGCGTCTGGAATTTTTACAGCGAGCCCGACAACGGGGGAGGGCCTGAGTCGGTCCTGCCGCCCGGATCGGTGCTGGCCCGGTGGCAGTCGAGCGCCACCCCGGAGGAACGTCGCCGGCTGGCCCGGGAGCTGCAGGCCCTCCTGACTGCTCCCCCTGCCACCCTGGCAAAGGATTCCCCGGATGCCGCGCTCCTCCGGCTCCTCAACTCGGTCAACGGCCCGCTGCTGGCCGGGATCGTCCGGCACGCCCCGGGTGGCGCTCCGCAGCCGGGGCCGGGGCCCGGACTCGACCCCGGGTTGTTTGGGAAGCATCCCAACGGCTCGCCCGTCGCCCCCACGAGCCTGTGTGTTCAGGCGCCGTCCGCCATCGAGGTCCGTCTTCCCGCCGAGCTTGCCGAGGGGTGCGAGTTCGTTGCGACCGCGACGCTGCATCGCGAGACCGGGGCCGAGGGGAGCGTGCAGATGCAGGCGTTGGCGACCCGCCCTGCCGCCGGGGCGCGCCTGGCCGCCGGGGGGGTGAGGGAGCAGGGCTCCAAGAGCACCTGGTCGGACGGGGAACGCCCCGTGGTCACCGACTCTCCCATCCTGGTGGTGGAGGGGAGTGCCGCCGCCGGGCGGATCCGCTCCGCGCTCGACGAGTTTCGCCAGCTTTTCCCCGCCGCGCTCTGCTACACCAAGATTGTCCCGGTCGACGAGGTCGTCACCCTCACCCTCTACTACCGGGAGGATGATGCGCTTCGCCGTCTGATGCTCGATGACGCCCAGGCTGCCGAGCTCGACCGTCTCTGGTCCGAGCTCCATTACGTCAGCCACGACCCGCTGAAGCTTGTCGACGCCTTCGAGCAGCTCTGGCAGTACGCCACCCAGGACGCGGATCCGAGCGCGTTTGAGCCGATGCGGGAGCCGATCAAGCGGCGCGCCGAGGAGTTCCGCAAGCTCCAGCTCGACACCCAGCCTGCGCACCTCGATGCCCTCCTGCGGTTCGCCGATGGGGCCTATCGGCGGGGGCTCTCGGAGCCCGAGAAGCAGGAGCTTCGAGGGCTTTACGCCCGGCTCCGTGCCGAGGAGATCCCCCATGACCAGGCGGTCCGCCTGACCCTGGCCCGCGTCCTGGTCGCCCCTGCCTTCCTCTACCGGGCGGAGAAGCCGGGCCCGGGCGAAAAGCCCGGCCCGGTGAGCGACTCGGAGCTTGCCACCCGACTCAGCTATTTCCTCTGGTCCTCGGCCCCCGATGCCGAGCTCCGGGCCCTGGCCGCCGCCGGCAAGCTCCACGACCCGAAGGTGCTCGTCGCGCAGTCCCGGCGGATGCTGCGTGACCCGAAGGTCCGGCGGCTGGCGACGGAATTTGCCTGCGCCTGGCTCCATGTTTACGACTTCGAGAACCTTTCCGAGAAGAGCGAGCGGCATTTCCCGGCTTTCAACGGACTCCGCGCATCGATGTACGAGGAGACGATCCGGTTCTTCACCGACCTCTGCCAGCGGGATGGATCGACCCTCGGCCTTCTGGATGCCGACTACACCTTCCTGAACGAGGGGTTGGCCAGGCATTACGGGATCCCCGGGGTCAACGGGCCTGAGTGGCGGCGTGTCGATGGGATCCGCCAGTATGGCCGTGGCGGGATCCTCGGCCAGGCGACCATCCTTGCGAAGGAGTCCGGGGCCTCCCGCACGAGCCCGATCCTCCGGGGGAACTGGCTCTGCGAGGTGCTCCTGGGCGAGAAGCTTCCCAAGCCCCCGAAGGATGTCCCCCGGCTCCCGGAGGATGAAGCCACGGGCACTCTCACCGTCCGGCAGTTGACCGAGAAGCACAGCACCGACCCGAAGTGCTTCGGGTGCCACCGCCGCATCGATCCCTACGGCTACGCGCTGGAGGCCTTTGACGCCATCGGCCGACGCCGCGAGGCCGACCTCGCTGGGCACCCCCTCGACACCCGGGTGCGGCTCTTTGACGGGACCGAGATCGAGGGGGCGGACGGCCTCCGGCAGTATCTTCTCACCAAGCGCCGCGATGCCTTCCTGAAGCAGTTTTGCCGCAAGCTCCTTGGCTACTCCCTGGGCCGCGCGGTGCAGCTCTCCGACGGTCCCCTGATCTCCGAGATGCGTTCCCAGCTCAAGTCCCATGAGTTCCGGATCGGCGCCGCCGTGGAGGCGGTCGTCCGCAGCCGCCAGTTCCGCGAGATCCGCGGGCAGCAGACCGCATTTGAAGACTGATCCCGTACGCTCCGCGCCCAACGCCTACCGACCCCACACAACCATGAACTCGCATCACTTCTCCCGCCGGACCTTCCTCCGCGGCCTCGGTGTCACCATGGCGCTCCCCTGGATGGAGTCGCTGACTGTCTGGGGGGACACCCCCACGGGGGGTGCCCGCCCCGCGAGCGAGGCCCCTGTGCGGCTCGCCGTGTTGTTTTCGGGAAACGGGTTTCACTCCCGGGAATGGTGGGCCAAGGGTGAGGGGAAGCAGATGGAACTCGGGAAGGTGCTCTCCCCCCTGGGCGACTTCCGGGAAAAGATGCTGTTCATCCGGGGTCTGTACAACGAGGAGGCGTTGAAGGGAAACATCCACAGCTCCCAGACCGGCAACCTCCTTTCCGGGGCCCCGCTCGCCTCGGGGGGGGAGATCCGCTCGGGCACGAGTATCGACCAGCTCATGGCGCAGCGGTATGGCAACTCAACCAAGGTGCCGAGCCTCGTCCTGGGATGTGAGAAATCGAACCCCTCGGTTCACAAGAACTACTCGATGCTCTATAGCTCCCACATCTCATGGAGCTCGCCGACCACGCCGACCCCGCTTGAGATCTACCCGGCGCTCGCCTTCGACCGCCTGTT
>DMJJ01000446.1 GCA_003452185.1 Verrucomicrobiales bacterium
AAGCGTGGGAAGCGGCTTCTCAATGAGGCTTTCCACCGGCCCCTCGTGGACCGGAACGCTGAAATGCTTGTGCTCTTTGGCGCCGGCGGAGGTCGCCATGGCATTCATCACCTTGCCAGCGGGCGGAGGGGCCACCGCGGCGGCGGGAGTCGGGGAAGGGGCGGGCGCGGCGGGCGCCGGAGCGGGGGAGGGAGCGGCAGCGGGGGCGGCCGCCTCCTTGCCACGCGCGGGCACCCGGACGCTCTTGCCACAGGCAGGGCAGTCGATCTGCGATCCCGCACCGGCGGCGTCAATGCTCAGCTCCTGTTCGCAATGAGGGCAGTCGAAGATGATGTCCATATTCGGGAAAGCGGTTGTGGTTACGCTCCCTCAAGCTAGTCAGGGGAGGGGCCCAAAGGCCAGAAAAAACCTCCCCTCGATGCTTTTCGACTTGTCCCCCATCGCCCGGGAGCCTATCGGGGGCGTATGAAACTCATCGGGCTGACCGGCGGCGTGGGGATGGGGAAGAGTACCTCGGCCTCGTTGCTGCGGGATCGCGGACTCCCCCTGATCGACACGGACGAGATCGCCCGCCAGATTGTGGAGCCCGGCCAGCCCGCGCTTGCAGAGATTCGGGCAACTTTTGGGGATACGGTCATTGATGCGAGCGGCCGGTTGAAGAGGGATGCCCTGGCGCGGATTGTCTTTGCGAGCGAGTCTCGTCGCAAGGATCTGGAGGGAATCACGCATCCCAGGATCCGGGAGCGCTGGGAGCGGCAGGTCGCGACATGGCGGGCCGAGGGGCGTGGGGCGGGCGTGGTGGTCATCCCGTTGCTTTATGAGACGCGCTGCGAGGCCTCGTTTGACCATGTGGTCTGCATCGCTTGTTCCCCCCACTCGCAGCACCAGCGACTGCTCCGCCGGGGATGGTCGGCCGAGGAGTGCACCCGGCGACGGGAGGCACAGTGGCCGATCGACAGGAAAATGGCGGCCGCCCAGTTTGTGATCTGGACCGAAGGGGATCTTCATGTGCACGGGGCGCAGTGGGATCGCGTGCTCCGGCATCTCGGGCTCCTGATCGGGTGATGCGTTGACTTGGCGGCGGGGCTCCCTAAGCTGCCGGGGATGATTCTGACCCCCTCGGAACTGGACAGCCTGGTTCAGGTGATCCACCGATCCCCCCATCAGCTCCTCGGGATGCATCCGCTGGGGGATGGGTCCGGGGTGGTGGTCAGGGCCTTCCTCCCCTGGGCGGCCGCCGTCGAGGCGGTGCCGGTGCTCGAGAAGAACCAGCCCCGCATCCCCCTCCAGCGCGTCCACCACGATGGGGTGTTTGAGGGGGTGAGCCGCGACGCGAAGCGGGTCTTCGCCTACGACCTTCGAATCACCGACCACCAAGGGAAGGTTTACCAGACCCGCGACGCCTATTCCTTCCTTCCGACGCTGGGCGAGACGGATCTTTATCTTTTTGCGCAGGGAAACGAGCGCCGGATCTACGAGAAGCTCGGAGCCCATCTCCGGGTGATCGATGGGGTGGAGGGGACAAGCTTTGCGGTGTGGGCCCCGAACGCCCAGCGGGTGAGTGTGGTGGGGGATTTCAATGGCTGGGACGGGCGGGTCCACGTCACCCGGCTCCTGGGGTCCTCCGGGATCTGGGAGATCTTTGTCCCCGGCGTCCGCCAGGGGGCGCTTTACAAATATGAGATCCGGAACGCACACGGACAGGTGGTCCTGAAGACCGATCCATACGGGGCGTTCTTTGAGCCCGCCCCCAAGAACGCCTCCATTGTGTGGGAGACCTCGAAGTTCAAGTGGACGGATGGGGAATGGCTGGCGCGGCGGGCGAAGCAGGATGTCCTGAGGGCGCCGATGAGCGTCTACGAGCTTCACCTCGGGTCGTGGAGGAAGAAGAACTCGTTTGAGTCGCTGGGCTACCGGGAGATTGCCGCCCCGCTGGTCGAGTATCTCAAGCGACTCGGCTTCACGCACGTCGAGCTGCTGCCGCTCTCCGAACATGCGTTCTATCCCTCGTGGGGATATCAGGTGACCGGGTTCTACTCCCCGACAAGTCGCTACGGGACGCCGGATGAGTTCCAGTACCTGGTGAACGCGCTTCATGAGGCTGGAATCGGCGTCTTGATGGACTGGGTGCCCGCCCACTTCCCTCGGGACGACTGGGCATTGGCGAGTTTTGACGGAACGGCGCTCTATGAGCACGAGGATCCGCGCAAGGGGGCCCACCAGGACTGGGGGACGCTGATCTTTAATTTCGGCCGCCACGAGGTGCGAAACTTCCTCGCGGCGAACGCCCTCTTCTGGTGCGACCGGTTTCACATCGACGGTCTCCGCGTGGATGCCGTGGCGTCGATGCTTTATCTGGACTACTCGCGGAAGGACGGGGAGTGGATCCCGAACCAGTTTGGCGGGCGGGAGAACCTGGAGGCTGTCGAATTCCTGAAGCACTTCAACCACGTGGTGCATACCGAGTGCCCGGGCGTCGTCACGATCGCGGAGGAGTCGACTGCGTGGCCCATGGTGTCGCGTCCCCCGTACTTGGGAGGCCTGGGATTCTCGTTGAAGTGGAACATGGGGTGGATGCACGACACCCTGAATTACTTCAAGCGCGACCCGATCCACCGGAAGTACCACCAGAACGATCTCACGTTCGCGATGTTGTATCACTCGAACGAGAACTTTGTTCTTCCCCTCTCCCACGACGAGGTGGTGCATGGGAAGGGATCGCTTCACCGCCGGATGCCGGGGGACGACTGGCAGAAGGCCGCGAACCTCCGCTGCCTCCTCGGTTATCAGTGGCTCTTCCCGGGTAAGAAGCTCCTGTTCATGGGGGGGGAGATCGGGCAGCCCGACGAATGGAACGCCAACGCCAGCGTGGACTGGTGGCTCCTCGACGCCGGCCCGTTCCATTCCGGCCTGCAGCGGTTTGTCGGCGACCTGAACCGGCTGTACACGGCGCAGCGGGCGTTGTGGGAGAGCGACTACGATCCCGAGGGGTTTTTCTGGGTCGACTGCACGGACAACGAGAACAGCGTTCTCTCGTTCGTCCGCCAGACCCGTGACCATGGGAGCCGTGTCCTCGTGGTGCTGAACCTGACCCCGGTGCTGCGGCATGCCTATCGGCTGGGCGTCCCCGAGGGGGGGCGCTGGTTGGAGGTGCTCAACACCGACGCCGGGGTCTACGGCGGATCGAATGCGGGGAACCTGGGCGGCGTGACGGCGGATTCCATTCCGACCCACGGCCATGCCCAGTCGCTCTCCGTGACCCTGCCCCCGCTTTCGGTGGTGGCCTTCATTCCGGAGCGCACCCGGTCCTCCTCCTAGCCCGGATCCCACGGGCCGGGAAGGCTCCCGGAAGAGCCGCCTGGGAAACAACAGCGGGTGCTTCCCCGGACAATCCCCTTGCGTTTTTGGGGCCTCGCGGCATACATAGAGCCGTATCCCAATGCGACGGCTTTTACCCAAGCACCGTACGTATGTGGCTTCTTCCCGGGAGGGACTCTTTCCTGTTTTTGCGAGACCGGTCCTGGGGGCTTTAGGCATGGGCTTGGGGGCGGCGGACGCTCCGGGTGCACCTTCTCACCAACCCAAACCGAGCTGCCCAGCCCCCTAAGCGGGCGGCCTCAACCTGTTGCCTCATGAAACCAACACCCCTGATCCAAACTGCCTGGAGGGCCCTGCTCCTGGCGCTTCTCTGTGCCGGGAGTCGGTCTGCTGTCGCTCAACCCCAGATCCTCTGGGAAGCCTACAACGATCACCGGCCGACCGCTCTCACAAGCCCCAACGCCACCGGCTATGACATGCTGAAAGCCGGAAACGGAGGCACCCTGAGGAATTTTGCCACCGGGGAGGACTTGACCGCCTCCTTCACCATGGTGGTGGAGTCGGGCGCCACGGATGACTTCGGTGAGGATGCGGCTCCGAACGCGGGAAGCCCCGCGTACAAGCTCTTCAACGGTAAGGTTGATCTCTCGAACTCGGGCATCCCGGGCGTGCGGGCCAGCTCCTCGACGCGGCTTGTCCTGAGTTTTTCGGGCCTTGATCCGAGCAAGCTCTACAAGTTCCGTGGCACGAGCATCCGCGGTGGCGGCTACAACGACCGCTGGTCGGTGTTCACCCTCCTGGAGACGGACACCTACGTGGCGGCCCATGAGGATGGCAGCCCGAACAAGAACATCATCACCAAGGCCACCTTCCCTGCGGCGGACTTGCAACCCAACCAGGTGGCCCTGAATACCGGGGATAACAAGGTCGGCTCACTGGTCGGCTGGGACAATATCCAGCCGACGCCCGACGGCACCTTCTCCATAGCCCAGGAGCAATGGATGGGGGCGACCCCCTTTGGAAACACGGCCGCGGCGGCCGTGAAGTATGGGTACGCGTTTGGGGCCATCTACCTGGCCGAGGTGGAGTCGACGGGATTATTGAAAATCACTGAAAACCCCGCGAGCCAGAAGCGTCCTGCCGGCGCCACGGCGACGTTCGCCGTGGTTGCGACGAGCCCCCAGGCCATTTCGTACCAGTGGCAGCGGGTCCCCTCCTGGGCTGTGGATTACCTGGATATCCCGGGGGCCACCTCCGCCAGTTACACCACTCCCCCGCTCACGCTTTTTGATGACGGCAGCTCGTATCGTTGCGTCGTCAAGAGCGGACCGAACACCACGACGACCAGCGAGGCGCTGCTCGGAGTGGACGGGGTGCCGCCCCGTGTCATTGCGGCCCAGGGGAGCATCGAATTCAACTCGGTGTACATCGGGTTTTCCGAGCCGATGAACCTGGAGCAGCTTGCCAACCCGGATAACTACAAGATCGATGGTGGCCTGGTGGTGACGGAGGCCCATGTGGTTGACCCCTCCACGGTGCACCTGGTCACCTCTCCCCAGACCCCCTCCTCGGCGTATACCGTGACGATCAACGGGCAGCAGGATGTGGCGGGCAACCCGCTCGCGGCTGCAACCACTGTCGGGTTCACCGCATTTGACACCCGGGCTGAAACCGTGGGCCTCGACCTCTGGTTCGGGTTCGCGGGGGGAACGGTGGCGAGCCTTCGGAATGACGCCCGGTACCCGGCCGGCTTCGACATCGACTACACTCTTGGAACCCTCGATTCGACGATCCTGCTCCCGAGCGGCCCGAACAACGCCTACGCCGGCCGTTTTCGTGCGTGGGTCACCCCGGCTGAGACCGGCGATTACGAATTCTTCCTCAACGCGGACGAGGTGGCGGAGCTCCGGGTGAGCGTCAACGACGAGACGTTTGACAACATTGACAGCCCGGACATCACGCCGGATGCGGTCGACACGAACACAAACAACACCTTTGACGAGACCGGGAGCCGGGCAACCTCCGCTCCCATCACCCTGGTGGCGGGGCAGCGGTATCCGCTTCAGGTCATCTGGGTGGAGGTCAACGGGGCGGATTATTGCAAGGTGGCGTGGCGTCGCGTGGGGGATCCAACCCCCGCGTCGGAGCTTCCGACGATCCCGAGCCAGTTTCTCTCCTACTACGGGCCGAAACCGGCACGGATCAACAGCATCACCCTCGGGGAGGAGAAGGTCTTGATCGAATGGATTGGGTCCGCACTGGAAACCTCCGACGACCTGCAGAGCTGGAGCGAGGTCAAAGGGGCTGCGAGCCCCCTGGCGGTCGTTCCGAAGGGCCACTCCTTCTACCGCGCCCGCAAGTAGCGGATCCGTGGCGCCCTCCCCCGGGGGGGGCACGTCCCCAGTGATCACAGGGCCTCCCCGCGGCGACGCGGGGAGGCCCTCTCGCTTACCAATCCGTGGGGAAGTAGTCCTTGAGAAACTTTCCCCAGATGTGTGTGCCGGTGTTGATGCCGTCGAGGATCGGGTCGACGATCCGTGCCGCCCCGTCGACGATGTCGAGCGGGGGATGGAAGCGATGGTCCTTCACCTTGCGTTCCGCGATCTGCGCCGGGTCCTCGTCCGTCACCCAGCCCGTGTCGACGCTGTTCATGTGGATCCCGTCGGCTTCGTAATCGGCGGCCGAGGTGCGCGTCATCATGTTCAGGGCCGCCTTTGCCATGTTGGTGTGGGGATGGCGGGTGGTTTTGAACTTGCGGTAAAACTGTCCCTCCACCGCCGAGACATTGACGATGTGCTTCTCCCGGCCCGGGGTCCGGAGCATCAGCGGCTTCAGCCGTGCGTTGAGCAGGAACGGGGCGACGGCATTCACCAGATGAACCTCCAGCAGCTCGACTGCGGGCACCTCCGTGAGGGTGAGGCGCCAGGAGTTTCGATCCCGGAGGTCGACCTGCTGGAGATCCTGATCCAGCCTGCCTTCCGGGAAGAGGTGTTTGCGGGCCTCCAGGTCCTCGGGCAGGAGGGGCACCTGGGAAAGATTCGCCGCGTGGATGAGTCCCGCGGCATCGGTGAGGGGCACCCCTCCCAGGAGGAGCGGAGCCCCGCTCCCTTCCGGCAGCATCTGGTAGGTTCGCAACCCCTCGTAGGCTCCCAGAAGCCGCTGCACCCTGTCGGGGAGGGCCTGCAAGGGGCCGGTTTCCCGCTCCATCATGTGCTGGTAGTAATCGGGCGGACGCCGGACGGTCTGGCAGGCGTTGTTGACGATGAAGTCGAGCCGGGAGTGGGTTGCCAGCAGGTGGCGGCAGAAGGCCTCGACGCTCGGGGTGTGGCGGAGGTCGAGTCCGAAGATCTCCAGACGATGGCCCCAGTCGGCGAAGTCAGGCTCCTCGGCGTACCGTGCGGCGGAATCCCGCGGGAAGCGCGTCGTCACAATGAGGTGGGCCCCGGAGCGGAGCAGCTTGATTCCCGCCTGATAACCAATCTTCACCCGTCCCCCGGTCAGGAGGGCCACCCGGCCGCGGAGATCCGCGAGCTCCGTTCGCTTCCTGAAATTCAACTCCGCACACCCCGGGCAGAGCTGGTCGTAGAAGTGGTGGATGGTGGTATAGTCCCGTTTGCAGATGTAGCAGTTCTGGGGTTGGACGACCTCCCGGAAAGCAGGGTCATCCTTGATCTCATGCTGCTCGAACCCGGCGGGCGGAAGGATGTTCGGGGTCGTGAAAACCGCCTGTCGGCGCAGCTTTCGAATCCCTGTCCCACCCAGCACCTGGTCATCCTGCTCCTTGGCCTCCTCTTTCCGGTGCCGGAGGCGGGCCTTCCGGAACCGGCGGCGATCCCGCATGTCCGGCGTCTGGAGGAGCCCGGCTGCCTTCATGAGCCGCACCCGATCTGCCTCGGGCAGCGATGCCAGCAGGTTCGGATCGCCGGCCAGCGACTCAAGGATCTCCGCCGCCGCCCTCACGCGATCGCTCACGTGACGGGTGCGAAGTGCGGCCGCACCGGAGACCGGCTCCTGGGCAGAGGGGTTCGTGCCGGGGGCTGGGGGCGGCCCGGGAGGCTCTGGAAACGACTCGTTGCCCGTGGGCATGGGGGCGCAGCCTATCGGCCCCGCATCACCCGTCAAGGCATCGTGAATCCGGTCACCGTCCCGCCCGGACCGGGAAGTAACCGACGGGCGTCCCGCAGCATCCCACGCCGGGATAAAAGGGATGGGGACCGGAGTAACCGCTGCCCCAGGGACTCCTGGCATCCAGATCCCAAACATCCCACGGAAAGGGGTCCATCGCCCC
>DMJJ01000480.1 GCA_003452185.1 Verrucomicrobiales bacterium
AGGGATCCGACTCGCCTATCAGGACTACCTGAAGCGATTTTTCCCGACGGCCGGCCGCTAAGCCACCCATCACTTCACCCCCACGCGGGCCATCCGGTGGGGGATGTTGGTAGCGCGACGGAAGTCGTCGGCAGGTCAAACCGAACGAAACGCGCTCATCCGCCCCACCCTTTCCGTGAATCGACAGTTGACCCGCCTCGTCCATCCATTAATCTGCGGTCAACCACCTTACTGGTAACAACATTATGAACGAGAAACAGGTATCCCCTCTCTCCGGATCGACGAATCGCCGGAAATTCATCAAGAGCTCAGCCACTGCGGCCGCTGCAGTCTCGGCTGTGAACATGTTCAAGACCCCGGTTTACGGGCAGAACCAGGCTCCCTCCTCCGGGCGCGTCATTGGCGCGAACGACCGGATCACGATCGGATTCGTCGGCGTCGGCGGCCAGGGCATGGCCCACGTTCGCTCGATGAAGGAGCACGCCGCGGAAAACAACGTCGCGCTGGTCGCCACGGCCGATGTCTCGAAGCACCGCGCCGCGGATGCCCAGAAGTACATCGGAGGCGACTGCGAGGCCTTCGGCGACTACCGGAAGCTTCTCGAGCGGAAGGATATCGATGTCGTCTGCTGCGCCACCGTTGATCATTGGCACACGCCGGTTTCCGTCGATGCCATGCACGCCGGCAAGCACGTCTATGTCGAAAAGCCGATGACCCGCTACCTGGGCGAGGCGTTCCAGATTTACGACACCTGCAAGAGCACCGGAAAGATCCTCCAGGTCGGCTCCCAGGGCTGCTCGGACCTCAAGTGGCACAAGGCCGCCTCCCTCATCAAGGGGGGCCGCATCGGCCCCGTGGTCATGAGCCAGGGCTCCTACATGCGGAACGCCCCCAAGGGTGAATGGAACTACGGCATCCAGGAATGGGCCACGGCGGACGACATCAACTGGGAGATGTGGCTCGGCAAGCAGATCAAGACCCGCAAGTCGTTCGACGCCGACCATTATTTCCGGTGGCGGAAGTATTACCCCTACTGCGCCGGCCTGCTCGGGGACCTCTTCCCGCACAAGCTGCACCCCTACATGCTCGCCACGGGCAACCCGCAGTTCCCGACCCGCGTCGCCTCCGTCGGCAGCCGCAAGGTCGAGACCGACAAGAAGACCCCCGGCACCTACATGCGCGATGTCGAGGAGATCATCCAGCTGATCGCCGAGTTCCCCGATGGCATGGTGATGCACATCACCAGCAGCACGGTTAACGAGACCGGCACCCAGGAGATGATCCGCGGCCACAAGGCGACGCTGACCATGCAGGGCAACAAGGTCGTGCTGACCCCCGAACGCGCCTTCACCGACGACGTCGAGGCGGCCACCTTCAGCGACCTCGACGGCGCGCCGTTCGTCGGGGAGCCGATCCATGTCCACGAGAAGAACTGGTTCGACTCGATCCGCGCGAACAAGCAGCCGAACTGCGGCATCGACCTCGCCGTCAAGGTCCAGACCGTCATCTCCCTCGCGGAAATGTCGGACCGCCTCAACGTGATGTGCCTCTTCAACGAGAAGACCCGCAAGATCACCGACGGCAGCGGCAAGGAGCTCAAGCCGATCACCTACGGCACGCTCGACCTCTCGTAGGCTGAAACCCGATTCACAAACCGGCTCCGCCCCGCGCGGAGCCGGTTTTTTTGTTCCTCCCACTCCCGTGAACACCCCCTCCTCCCCTTCCGCAGAGGCCGTGGTCCGCGTCGCCCGCGAGGCGATGGCCACGCGATTCGAGATCGTGATGCATGGCGGGGACCCGGTGCGACTCCGGGCCGCGGGTGAGGAGGCCCTCGCCGAGATTGAGTCGCTGGAGGACCGGCTCAGCCTCTACCGGGCCACCAGCGAGGTCTCCCGCCTGAACGCCCTCGCCTCCCGGGAGCCCGTGCAGGTCTCGCCCCCCCTGTTCCGCCTGCTCGAGCAGGCCGAGGAGCTCTCGCGGATCACGGATGGGGCGTTCGACATCACCGTGGCCCCGCTCATGCGCTCCTGGGGGTTCATGCGGGAGGGAGGGCGCCGCCCCGACACGGAGGCCCTCCGCCTCGCCCGCGAGGGGGTTGGGATGGGGTGGGTGGAGCTCGACCGCACCTCGTTCGCCGTCCGGTTCCGACGCCCCGGAGTCATGATCGACCTGGGGGGAATCGGCAAAGGGCTGGCCATCGACGCCGCGGTGGCCCGGCTTCGGGAGTCAGGGGTCCCGCACGCCCTGGTGCACGGGGGGACCAGCACGGCCCACGGGTTCGGGTGCCAGCCGGACGGGCGCCCGTGGCGCGTGGCGGTTCAGCTCCCACCCGAGGGCGACTCCGCCCCTCCCCAGGAACGGGAGGCCCTGCTCCTGAACGTCCCGCTGGAGGAAACCTCGCTCTCGGTCTCAGCCGTGTGGGGCAAGTCGTTTCGGGAAGGGGACGAGGTGTTTGGCCACATCATCGACCCCCGAAGCGGCATGCCCGTAAGACACACGCGACTCGCCGCCGTACTCCTCCCTTCGGCCACCGAAAGCGATGCCCTCTCCACGGGGCTCATGACCCTCGGGCCCGAGGGGGCGGAACGGATCGCTGCCTCCCGTCCTGGGTTCGGGGGCGTGACCGTCGGCACCGGGACAGGCGAAGCCCGGGTGCGGTGGTTCGGAAGACTCACCAAGCCGTAGAGGAGGCCGACGCCCCCGGCGCGACACCCACCCCGCGCGCGAGCGGGGGCTGGCAGCGCCGGGTCAAACCCCGCGGTTCGCGCGCCAGAGCAGGACAATCCCGATCGATTGGAAGAGAAAGTTCGGCACCCAGAGCAGCAGGTGGGGCTGGAGCTGCACGCGGGTTTCAAGGGCCTGGCCGATGATGAAGAAGCTGTAGTAAATCCCGACAAGCACCAGGGCCAGGGCGAACCCGACGCTGGTCTCCCGTCGGTGGGCCCGGATCCCGAGCGGGATTCCGATGAGGGTGAATCCAATGCAGGCCATCGAGAAGCTGGCCTGCCGGTGAATCTGGACCCGCACCGGCTCGGTGATCCGCTCCGTGAGGGCCGCGGCATCCCGCAGTCGCTGCTGGAGCTCGGTTGAGCTGAGCTTTCCAACCGGGGGAGGCTCCGCCAGCTGTGCCTCGAGGTCGCGCAGCTCGGCCCAGAGCTGCGTCCAGGTCATGTTGTTCAGCTTGGCCTTCTCGGTCAGCGTCCCCGGGAGCTGGAACGGGGGCAGCTGCAGCTCCCCAAAGGAGTGCCACGCCGGCTCGGGGCCCGTGTCCGAGACGAGCTGCCATCCCTCCAGAAGGGTCACGGTGACCACCCGGTTCGTGGAATCGAACTCCACCCGCGCCTCATTCGCCCGAAGGTAGCTCTTCTTGTGCCCCGCGGCGTCGAGCTGATAGAGGAGAACATCCTGCATCTGCATCCCGTTGACCTTCCCCGCATAGACGATGCATCCCGGGAAATGGCGCATGAAGGTCTTCTCCTCGAGCAGCGAGGAGGCCTGCGCGGTGCCGATCTGGTAGAGGAGCTGCTTGTAAGATCGGAAGA
>DMJJ01000487.1 GCA_003452185.1 Verrucomicrobiales bacterium
GGTGCCGACCCTCCTCCGGGCCTCCGTGCGGGAGGCCTCGGGCGCGGCCGCACCCCTCGACCCCTACATGCACATGCTCGGCCACGCCCTGGTGCTGCGATCCGATGGGGCGGTGTTCGCCCACGTCCACCCCGCCGGCACCCTGAGCCTCGCCGCCGCCCGCCACTTCGCCGCCAAGTCCGGCGGGGAGGCCGCCGCCCGGGCCGTCGAGGCTCTCTGCGGCGACCTGGAGGTGCTTCCCCAACCCGAGGCCGCGGAGCTCTCCCGCAAGGGGGAGATCGGATTTCCCTACGTCTTCCCCACGCCAGGAGCCTACCTGATCTGGGTTCAGGCAAAGGTCCGGGGAACCGTGGTCACCGGCGCGTTTCGGCTCCAGGTCGGGCCCCCGGCGCCCGGCCCCGCCCGGTAAGCCCGATCCAGCAAACCCTCCCCCCCCCTCGATGAAGCGCCCGGTCCTGAAACCCCTCGCCGCACCCGGCGCAGAAACCCGGGTCGAAGAACCTGAATTCTTGTCGAATGGTCCGCTCGGACCCGGAGTCGAAAGGCTGGCCCCCCTGGGCCACTGGCTTGACGTATGAGCATTTCCGAAATTCTTCTCGAAAAACGGCTTCTGACGCAGGAGCAGATCGAGGAGGCCATTGCCCTGCAACGGGCCGAGGGCCTCCGACTCGACCGCGCCATCATCCAGCTCGGCCTGGTCTCCGAACGGCAGCTCCTCGAGGTCATGTCCGAGCAGCTCCACCTCCCCCTGGTCAAGCTCGACGAGATCACCATCCTCCCCGAAACCCTCCGGGTCCTTCCCTCCAAGATCGTCTACCGGAAACGGCTCGTCCCGATCTCCCAGTCGAACGGCACCCTGAACGTCGCCACCTCCGACGCCTTCGACCTCTACGCCTTCGACGACATCCGCCTCATGACCGGGCTGAACATCCAGCCCGTGCTCGCCCCGAGCGAGGACATCGAGAAGATCATCAAGACCCACTACGGCCTCGGCGGGGACACCCTCGACGAAATGGTCGGGGCAAACGACCTCGACACCCCCGGCGCCTCCGTCGAAGGGGGGGAGGACCTCCTCGAAATGGCCCAGGAGGCCAGCGTCATCAAGCTGGTCAACGAGATCATCCTCGAGGCGGTGAACGAGCGGGCGAGCGACATCCATATCGAGCCCTACGAGCACGAGATGTCCATCCGCTACCGCATCGACGGCGTCCTCCAGGAGGCCTCCGTCCCGCCCCAGATGCACCGGTTTCAGGCGGCCATCATCAGCCGCGTGAAGATCCTGGCCAACCTCAACATCGCCGAGCGCCGCATCCCGCAGGACGGCCGCATCAAGTTCAACGTCGGAGGCCGGCAGATCGACGTTCGCGTCAGCGTCATCCCGATGCTCTACGGCGAAGGGGTCGTCATGCGTCTCCTCGACAAGTCGAACGTCCTCTTCACCCTCCAGGAGCTCGGCATGGACGGCGACACCCATGAGCTCTTCGCCGGCCTCATCGAGCGCCCCCACGGGATCATCCTCGTCACCGGGCCCACCGGGTCCGGAAAGACCACCACCCTCTACGCCGCCCTCAACGCCATCGTCGGCCCCGGCATCAAGGTCCTCACCGTCGAGGACCCCGTCGAATACCACCTCCACGGGGTCAACCAGATCCCCGTCGAGCAGAAGGTCGGGATGACCTTCGAGCGGGGCCTTCGCGCCATCCTGCGACATGACCCGGACGTCGTGATGATCGGGGAAATCCGCGACCTCGAGACGGCCCGGGCCGCCACCCAGGCCTCCCTCACCGGCCATCTGGTGCTCTCCACCCTCCACACCAACGACGCCGCCTCCGCCCCGATGCGGCTCATCGACATGGGGGTCGAGCCCTACCTGGTCAGCAGCACCCTCATCGGCTCCATGGCCCAGCGGCTCGTCCGCAAAATCTGCCCCAAGTGCAAGACCGAGCACGTCCCCGACCGGGCCAAGCTCCCCAAGGACTTCGCCCTCGGGCCGGCCGAGGTGCTCTACCGGGGCGCCGGATGCCCCAACTGCCGCAACACCGGGTTCCGCGGCCGCTCCGGACTCTACGAGCTCATGGTCATGACGGAGGAGATCGCCCACAAGGTCATGGACCGCGCCCCCTCCCCCCAGATCGTCGCGGTCGCGCGCCAGTCCGGGTTGCGGTTGCTTCGCGAGGATGGATGGATCAAGGTGCGCAACGGCATCACCACCACGGACGAGGTGGTCATGTGCACGGCCCTCTAGGGGGGCCCGCCTGACCGATGATCCAGTTCCAATACACCGCCCTCACCGAGTCGGGGGAGAAAACCTCCGGCGTGCTCGAGGCCGACAACGAGGCCGCAGCCCTCCGGCTCCTCGGGGAGCGACGCCTCTTCCCGGTCACCGTCCGGGGCAAGGGGCTGACCGACGGAAAGCCCAAGCCCGAGAAGCGCCGGGTGAAATCCCGCGACCTCGGGGTCATGTACGGCCAGCTGGCCGACCTCCTCGGCTCCGGTGTCCCGCTCCTTCGCGCCCTCGACTCCCTGATCCGATCGACCTCCAGCCCCTCGCTGCGCGAGCTCCTCAAGGAAATCCGCGTCTCGGTCGCCGAGGGCAAGTCGCTCACCGAGTCCCTCCGCCAATACCCCCAGGTCTTCCCCATCCTCCACACCGCGATGATCCAGGCGGGGGAGCGCGCCGCCTTCATGGAGGAGGTTCTCCGCAGCCTCTCCGGGTTCCTCGAGCGGCTCGACGAACTCCAGAGCAAGGTCCTCGGGGCCATCATCTACCCGGCCCTCCTCAGCTTGCTCGGCGTCTCGGTCATGATCGGCGCCCTGATCTTCTTCGTCCCCAAGTTCGAGCCCCTCCTCGCCGCCGCCAAGAAACCCCTTCCCACCGAGGTCCTCTTCGGGGCCAGCAAGGTGATGCGCAGCTACTGGTACCTGGTGCTCCTCGCCGCCGGCGGGGCCGGGGGGCTCGTCTACGCCAACATCCGAAGCCCCAAGGCGCGCCGGCTCATCGAGCAATGGCAGCTCAAGGTGCCGGTGGTCGGAACCGCCCTCCGCCTGGTGGCCATCACCCGTTTCTGCCGGATCCTCGGGACCATGCTCGCCAACGGCGTCCCCCTCCTCCAGGCCCTCAAGATCAGCAAGGATGCCACCGGGTCCACCCTCCTTGGCGAACGGATCGCCCTCGCCACCGAGGCGGTCCGGGATGGCAAGCGCCTCTCCGAGCCCCTCGCGGCCGACGGGTTCTTTCCCGAGCAGATCATGGCCATGATCGCCGTGGCCGAGGAGTCGAACAAGCTCGACAAGGTGCTTGTTCAGATCGCCGATACCGTCGAGCGGCGCACCAACCGGCAGGTCGACCAGGCGGTCCGCCTGATCGAGCCGGCCATCCTCTGCCTCGTCGCCGCCGGCATCGGCTTCCTGGCCCTGGGGCTCCTGCTCCCCATCTTCACCATGGCCAGCCAGCTCGGGTCCCGCTGAGATGAGGATTTCCCTCGACGGGTTCTCCCCGCCCCCGTAGAAGGAGCGGGTCGGCATGACGGTCGCGGGGAGTTCTGTGCCCCACGACCGATATCCGCAGAGGACACCGGAAGGATGGGACCTTCCACGCATAGGTTAGGTTCCTCAGAAGTAGTGGCGGCCAGGAATTGTGGCCCTGGCCGCCGACCCATTTGTGAACCAAGCCGAGGCCTGTTCTCCCGGCTTGGTTTTTTTCTGCCCGGCCCTCGGCGGCGGCTCCCCAAGCCCGCAGTTGCGCCGGTGGGTCACTGCCACACTGGACACCGAAGAAACCTCCGCTGTAGAGTCGCCCCACATGAGCTCTCATTTCGATGCATCCGAGTTCGTCGACGACGACCTGCATCCCGCCGCCGCCAAGTCCACCTTCGGGAGTTCAAGCCCTGCCGCCTCCCCCCTCGGCGTCGGCGAGCGCAAGGCCCCCTCGCGCGAGGAGGTCGAGTCCAAGGTCAATGAGATGCACCAGCGCCTCTCCGAGCTCAAGACCGAGCAGCAGCGGCTCGAGCGCGAGCGGGCGCAGCTGGAGGAGACCCGCCGCAGGCAGTCGGAATTCTCAACCGGCCGACAGGAGATGATCCAGAACCTGACCCGGGGGGTTGCCCTGCTCGAGGAGGCCGAGATCAACCTTCGACGCGACGCCGAGCAGCGGGCGCGGGCCCTGGCCGGCATGCGCGAGGCCCTCGACAAGGTGGTCACCCTCACCCAGGACCACTGGAACAAGGAGAACTTCGAGGTCGAGCTCACCCGCTCCCTCACCGTCATCGACAACGCCCGCATGGAGTGGAACTCGGCCCGGGTGAAGTTCGGCGAGTTGACCGGCAATTCCCCCTCCGCCCCCGGATCAAGCGATGCCGTGTCGCCCGGCGGCTCCGCCCCGGGCGGGGCTCCGCAGGGGTTTCCGACAAACTATGCCGGGCTCTGCAAGCTCGGCTTGGCAATCAACTGGCCGCTGGTGGTCCTGGGGCTTGCGATCTTCCTGATGCTCTGGCTGCGCCGGTAGTCCCCGGACATGGGCTGGCTCAAACGCAAGAAGGACCCCATCTCGGAGCGCGCGCGCGAGCTCTCGAGACAGATCCGCCAGCTCGAGTCGCAGATCGAGACCCTCAGCGCGCGCGAGGAATCCGCCTCCCTCCAGCGGGACCGAGAGGCCGAGACCCCCGCCCCCCAGGCCGCCCCCTCATCCAACCCATAATCACCACG
>DMJJ01000411.1 GCA_003452185.1 Verrucomicrobiales bacterium
ACCAGCCAGGGGAACTCCTTCTCCGCCACCCAGGGGATCGACCCCAGCGGCAGCCGAAGCCCCATCGGGCTGTCGCCCGGTATCAACCAGAGGATTTCCCCGTCCCGAAGGAACCAGGCCCCGGAGATCCACCGCCCCCCGGCCGAGGAGGGTTCACACCGGATCGGAAGCGCGTACCCGACCACCTGCCCCAGCCCCTTTTGAAAGATCCGGGCAATCCGGTCGCGTTCCTGCGGGCTCTCAAGACGGGAGTTCTCGGGGGTGACATTCGAGGGGAGCCGGCGCTCCTTCCACGTGTAATAGAAGGCATCCTCGTACCCCGCCATCAGGTGCCGGGAGTCAACCCCCAGGGTCTGGGCGATCCGGAGGGAAAGCTCCCGGGCCTCGCGCGCCCCGTGGCCGTAGTTCCTGGACTCGTCCGCGATGAGGGAATCCTCCTTCCAGACCGGGATGCCATCCTTGCGCCAGAAGGCCGCCAAGGCCCAGCGCGGAAGCGGCTCCCCGGGATACCACTTCCCCTGCCCGTAATGGAGCAGGGCGCCGGGAGCGAACTTCTCCCGAAGCCGCCGGATGAGCCTGCCCGAGAGCACCCGCTTGGCGGGGGAGACGGCCGTGAAGTTCCACTCCGGCCCGTCCGGGTCATCCACCGAGACAAACGTCGGCTCCCCCCCCATGGTCAGGCGGACATCCTGCCGCTTCAGGTCCGCATCAATCGTGCGGCCGAGCCGGTCGATCCGCTCCCACTGCTCCTCGGTGTAGGGCTTCGTCACCCGGGGGGACTCGTGCACCCGGGTGACCCGCATCTCGTGCACAAGGGTGGACTCGCACTCATCCACCGCCCCCGTGACCGGGGCCGCCGTGGAGGGCTCGGGAGTGCAGGAAAGCGGGATGTGCCCCTCCCCGGCCAGGAGCCCGGAGGTCGGGTCGAGGCCGATCCACCCGGCCCCGGGCAGATAGACCTCACACCAGGCATGCAGGTCGGTAAAGTCGACCGCCGTGCCGCTGGGACCGTCGAGCGACTTGACGTCGGGGGCCAGCTGGATGAGGTAGCCGCTGACGAACCGGGCCGCGAGCCCGAGATGCCGGAGCACCTGCACCAGCAGCCAGGCCGAGTCCCGGCACGACCCGCTCGCCTTCTCAAGGGTCTCCTCCGGGGTCTGCACCCCGGGCTCGAGGCGGATGAGGTACCGGACGCTCGATTGCAGCCGCTGGTTCAGCGCCACCAGGAAGTCGATGGTTCGGAGAGGCCTCCCCGACGTCGCGTCCGGATGGGCGTGTGCGATGGAGGGATGCCGCCCCCCCTGCTGGTCCCCGGGGGGCCGCTCCGAATCGAAAGATGCCGTGTGGGGCGCCGCCTCCGGGTGGGCCAGAATCTCCCTTCGAAGGGAATCGAGCAGCGCGGCGAAACGCGGCGTCAGCGGGAGGGGATCGACAAACGGGGCCAGATCCTTCCGCAACTTGGCGTCGTACTGGAACGGGTAGTGGCTGGCGGAATCCTCCAGGAAGAAGTCGAACGGGTTGTAGACCGACATCTCCGCCACAACCTCCACCTCGATGCAAAGCTCCGCCAGGGGCTCGGGGAAGACGAGCCGGGCGTTCCAGTTCGAGAAGGGATCCTGCTGCCAGTTGATGAAGTGCTCCCCTCCGATGACCTTCTGGGAGTAGGCGAGAATCCGGGTGCGGCAGTGGGGCGCAGGCCGGAGCCGGACCACATGCGGGGCGTGCCCGACCAGCCGATCATACTTATAGTGGGTCTTGTGGTGGAGGGCGACGTGTATCGACATGGGGGTGGGGTTATGCGGGGCAGCTGGCGGTGCGCGGTGCGGCGGCGTTCATCCTGTTTTGGCTGCGGGTTCGCCCGGGGGCTCAACGCCCGCCGGCCTCGGCGAGAAAGCGGATCCGCTTGTTCACATCGGTGTTGATCGAATGGTACGGCTGCGTGAGGTTACCCGAGGCGAAGAGGGTCTGCCGCATGTGCTCCATGTCGTCCTCCCCGATCGCATCGGTGAAGATCGGGGTGAGGTAGTCGATCCCCATGGCCGAGGGCTTCATCTGGACCGGGTCGTAAAGCGACGGGTGCATGTGGCGGGCGTGGATGAGCCCCCACCGATCCCGGAACCGGTTGGCATCGTACCCCTCGACATGGAACCCCCGGCTGCCGGTGTACTGGAGGATCGAGACGGCGTTGTTGCGACCCTCGACCAGGAGCTCCACGGCCTTGGCCCCGAGCTGCGCCGCGTAAAAGCGGTCGAAGAGGATCGGCCGCCCTCCACGCTGGGTGTGGCCCACCTTCCGCGTGAAGATCGCCTCGCGGGCCGAATCCCCGCGGCGGTAGAGCTGGAAATACCGGTCGCCGATCATCTGCACCATCTTGGCACGCAGCGCCTCGGCGGCGCCGCTCAGGACGACGTTCCCGGCCGGGTCGGTCGACCGGGTCTCCGCTCCGAGCTCCCGCCCCTGCTCGTCGACGATCCCCTCGCCGCACACGATCACCACGTTCTTCTGCAGGTCGTAGGTCTGCTTCACCCTCTCGACCAGGTGCTCCAGGTCGAGGGGATGCTCGGGGACCAGGATCATGTCGGGGCGCCCGTACGCCGACCCCAGGGCGATGTACCCCGAATGGCGCCCCATGACCTCGATGATGGCGATGCGGCGGTGGCTCTCGGCGGTGGTCCGGATCCGCTCGACACCCGAGGCGCTCACGAACACGGCCGTGGCGTACCCCGGGGTGACGTAGTTCACGATCTGGTCGAGGTGAAAGGTGGCCCGCGAGGGGGCCCGCTTGTACCGGTAGCCCGACTTGGCGCCGGCATCGGCAGCCCGCACGAACTCATCCGGCTCGCTCGGGTAGTTGAGACCGAGATCGTTGTCGATCGTCTTCGGCGCGAGCACCGTCGGGAGCCGCTCGGCCAGCGGCTGGAGGCCGTTAAGCGTGCCATCCCCCCCGACGCAGATCAGCCCCTCGATCCCGAGACGGCGGAGCCGGTCGACGATCATGTCGAGGTCGGCGGTCTTCTCCGGGTCGACGTAGTCCCGGGAGGATCCAATCAGCGTCCCGCCCTTCGTCGGGTCGAGCTCGGGGATCTCCTGGTAGAGCGGGTTCAGGAAGACGTGCGGGACCCGGGGGTTGAAGAGGCTGTTGAACCCCTTGATCAGGCCGACGATCTCCACCCGGAGCTGGTTGGCCCGCACCACGGCCCCCGCGATCGTGGGGTTGAGGGCGGGGGTGTCGCCGCCGGCGGTCAGAATGCCGATGCGCTTCATGGGTGATGAGTCCGGGAGCCGGGGCTCACTGGGTTTGGGATTGGTCGCGCGCCGCCTTGCGCGTGGGGGTTGGTGTCTTGAAGGCGAAGAACGTCTCGTGGATCCCCGCCCCCACCTGGTTCACCCGCGTCTGCAGGTCGTCGAGGTACTCGTGCAGCCCCCCCTTGACGATCTCGTCCACCCCGGTGAAGGAGAGGTCGGAGCAGAGCTGTCCCAGGAGCTTCTCCGGGGGGTGTCGGAAAGTGCCGAGCGGCGTGCCGCTGATGGCGTGGAGCGAGTCCCGGGCGGCGAGGAGGCAGAAGTGGATCGCGCGGGGAAACTCCCGGTCGAGCAGGAGAAACTGCACCACCTTGCGGGGGGAGATGTGCCCAAACCGCTTCCGATACATCTCAAACGCGCTCGCCGAGCGAAGCACCGCGGCCCACTGGACGTCATCGAACGGCGTGCCGACGTCGTCCACCGAACGGAGCAGGATAAAGTACTTCACGTCGAGGATGCGGGAGGTCTTGTCGGCCCGCTCCATCTTCCGCCCAAGGCGGCAAAAATGCCACGCCTCCCCGTGCGTCATCGTGGCGTCGGTCACGCCGGCAAACAGGTGGCTGGCAAGCTTCACCTCGCTGAAGAACTCGTGGAGCGATGCGGTGACCCGGCCGCTGGCCGCGGCATCGTTCACCATGAGGTAATACTTGTTCAGCTGGAGCCACATCTCCGAGGAGATGATCTCACGGACGGTGCGGGCGTTCTCGCGCGCCGCCCGGAGACAGGAGAGGATCGAGTTGGAGTTCTCAGGATCAAATGCCAGGAACTGGATCACGTTCTCCTGGTTCGGGGTGCCGTAGCGCTTCTCGAACCCGTCGTTGTCGCCCGTGGTGGCGACGAGCGGCTCCCACTGCTGCCCCTGCCCCGGGGCGGCATCCAGCATCAACTGCAGGTTCACATCGACAAACCGGGCGACATTCTCGGCCCGCTCGACGTAACGGCTCATCCAATAGATGGAATCAGCAACGCGGCTCAGCATGGTTCAAAGGGGGTTGAAAACATCACGCTAGGCCACCGCGGAGGAACGCTGCTGCGTGATCCGCTCGGTCCCGCCCGGCTCCTCCGCCTCCTCCTGCGGGAGAGGGGAGTCCGCCAGCACCCAGGTGTCCTTGCTCCCTCCCCCCTGGGAGGAGTTCACCACCAGGGACCCCTTGCGGAGCGCCACCCGGGTCAACCCCCCGGGGAGGACGAAGATCTCCTTCCCATAGAGCACATAGGGACGGAGATCGACATGCCGCCCTTCCATGTGGTCGCCAACGATGGTTGGAACCCGCGAAAGGGCCAGCGTCGGCTGCGCAATGTAGTTGCGGGGGTTGGCCTTGATCCGCTCGGCAAAGTCGGCCTGCTGCTCCCGCGTCGAGTGGGGCCCCACGAGCATGCCGTATCCCCCCGACTCGTTGGCCGCCTTGACCACCAACTCACCGATGTGCTCAAGGACGTACGAGAGATCGTCGGGCTCGGAGCAGATGTAGGTCGGGACATTCGGCAGGATCATGTCCTCCCCGGTGTAATACTTCACGATCCTGGGAAGGTAGGCATACACCACCTTGTCATCGGCCACGCCCCCCCCGGGCGCGTTGGCCAGGGCGACGTTTCCGGCCTGGTAGGCCTCCATGAGCCCCGGGACGCCGAGCATCGAGTCGGGGCGGAAACACTCCGGGTCCAGGAAGTCGTCGTCGATCCGGCGATAGATCACATCGACCCGCTCGAACCCCTGGGTCGTCCGCATGCAGACATGGCCGTCGTCGATCACCAGGTCCCGCCCCTCCACCAACTCGATCCCCATCTGCTGCGCCAGGAACGAATGCTCGAAGTAGGCCGAGTTGTAGATCCCCGGGGTGAGGAGCACGCACCTCGGGGCGGTGATGTGGTCCGGAGCCAGGTACTCGAGCATGTCGCGAAGCTTTCCCGGGTAGCTCGAGACGGGACGAATCCTGGAAGCCGCGAACACCTGCGGGAACATGCTCTTCATCACGGCCCGGTTCTCCAGGACGTAGGAGACTCCCGAAGGGCAGCGCAGGTTGTCCTCAAGGACATACACCTGCCCATCGCTGTGCCGCACCAGATCGGTCCCCGTGACATGGCACCAGATGCCGCGCGGGGGATTGAACCCCATGCACTGCTTTCGAAACGCCTTGGAGGAATGGATCAGCTCGGCCGGGAGGACCCCGTCCTTGAGGATCTTCTGATCATGGTAAAGATCGTCGATGAAAAGGTTCAGCACGCGGATCCGCTGCTTCAGCCCCCGTTCAATGCGGCTCCACTCCCCGGCGGGTACGATCCGGGGAACGAGATCGAAGGGGAAGATCTTCTCGGTCCCGGCCTGCTCGCCATACACGTTGAACGTGATCCCCATCTGCAGGAGCGCCCGCTCGGCCGCCCTCTGGCGGTTGAGGAGTTCCCCGGGCGGGAGGGATTCAATGTTCCGCACCAGGGTCCGGGCCGAGGGACGGGGTTTCCCCCCCTCGCCGAAGAACTCGTCGAAAAAGCCGCCTAGGTCGTAGTCTCGAAATTGCATCGCCGTGCTCCCAAATCATTGCTTCCAAGCCATCTCATGCTGGATCCCCCCCCCTTAAGCAGCCCGGGTGCCATCCTCCCACACCGCCCCCCCGGAACCTGCCGCAATCGCCGAAACCATAGATGAATGAGAGAAATGCATGAATATCAACGGCCAGCCCCCCAGCCTCCCGTGCCATGGGTCGCCCCCCCTCGGACGAAAGCCTTGAGCAGCTTTCCTCAGGGTGAACAAATAGAGCCACCCCACCGCCCAGGCATCCCCACGCGGCCCATCGCCGCCAAAAGGGGCTCCGGCTGCTCCTCCAGGCCGCTTCCCCGCGACCCGCGGGATCCTCCAAAGGCCTTGGAGCGCGGGGGGGGGCGGCGCCCCGGGGTCTTGCAGTTTTCAGACACGGGGTACAGGATGGAACCAAGTCGGAGAGCCTTCGGGACCCTTCTCTCCCCCCTTGCGCACGTTGTTCCGGTGTGACAGATGGGTCCCAGCGATGTCATGAGTTAAGTGAGCCCGCCGATATGTTATCCAGAATGAGTTCCCGCTGGAGCTTCCTACGATCGACCTTGAGCCTTCTGGCCTGCCTGATCCTGGTTGCGGCCGGAGGAGCGGGGGCGATGGCGGGGAGCGTTGCTTTTAATGATTACTCCCCAGGTCTGTACACCCACCCGAACGCCACAGGATTCGGGCCTGGGCAGAAGGGGCTGTTGAAGGACATCGCGACAGGACATTCCCTGGGAATCACCCTCACGGTGACCTCCTCCGGGGCGGTGAGCAACGCGGTGCAGGGCCATCCCCTCTACGGCACCCCCGCGAGCGTGGTGTTCGATGGCTTCGTTGATTTCGCCGGGCGCCCCTCCCCCAGCCTTGAGATGGATGCCGCCACGGACAGCGTGACCTACAGTTTCACGGGGCTGGATCCCGCGCTGGAGTACAATCTGCAGGCGACCGCGATCCGGGGGCATTGGAGCTACACCAACCGGTGGTCCCTCTTTGAGCTGACCGGGGCCGACGCCTTTGAAAGTCACCACACGGCCGGAGCCCTGACTGCCGCGAAAGTGGCAACCCTCACCGCGGGGCAAGTCTTGGTGAACACCGGGGATAACAACTCAGGGGAGCTTGCCTGGTGGGAGCACATCCACCCGGGGCCGGACGGCACGATCGCCCTCGTGTCCAAGAAGTACACGGGTGCCATACCCGGAGGCTCCTCGGCCGGGACCGTCGGCTACGCCGCCACCGGACTGCGGCTTGAAGTCGGGGGGACCTACACCGGCCGAACCTCCCTGCCCCCCAAGGTGCCGAGCCGCCAGCCGGGGGGCATCGCCGGGGTCAGCACGGTGTTCATCCTCCTGATGGAAAACCACGACTGGGACACCATCCTGGGCAGCACCTTCTGCCCGTACATCAACAACACGCTCCTTCCACGGGCCTCGTACGCCTCGCGTTACGTCGGCGTGCCGGGCCTCCACCCAAGCGAGCCAAACTACCTCTGGCTGGTGACGGGGACCAACTTCAACATCCGGAACGATGACCTACCAAGCCTGAACCACCAATCGAGCACCAACACGCTCTTCCACCTCCTCGACGCGGCGGGGATTTCCTGGAAGTCGTATCAGGAGGACATCAAGGGGACCTCGGTTCCCGACGTCAACGCGGGGGAGTATGTCGCCCGCCACAATCCACCGATGTTCTTCGATTCGATCCGGACCAACGTGGCTTACACCACAAACCACGTCCGTCCCTATACGGAGCTGGCCGCCGACCTGGCCAGCGGCAAGGTGCCAGCCTTTTGCTTCATCTCCCCCAACCTTACCAACATCATGCATGACACGACGCCCGGAAGTCCGAGCAGCCGCAAGCAGGGGGATGACTGGCTCTCGCGCGAGATGCCCAAGATCCTTGGAAGCCAGGCCTACAGCAACGGGGGAGCGGTCTTCATCACCTGGGATGAGGGGAGCAACGACGGGGATGCCCCGATCGGGATGATTCTCCTCTCTCCCAGGGCCAGGGGCGGGGGGTATCACAACTCGATCGAGTACACCCACAGCTCCTGGCTCCGGACCGCGCAGGACATCTTCGGAGTTCGGCCCTACCTGGGGGACGCCGCCTTCGCTCCAGGACTCTCCGACCTGTTCAAAACCCTTCGGATCAAGGGGGTGACCCCCACAGCCACCGGCCTCAACTTCGAGGTCGAGAACCTGATCCCCGGACGGTCCCATTCCCTGCAGTCGACCTCCGACCTTGAGGCGGGGGTCTGGGAGTCGTTTGACACCTGGGTGCCCGACACCGAGACGGCCACCCTCCTGGAACCCTCCCCGCCGGCAGCCGGGCCCCGGTTCTACCGGGTGGTCGAGTCTCCTTGAGGCAACGGCGACGCCCCCAACCCGGAGCGGTGTGGCGTGGAGGGGGGGAAAAGGCACGAATCAACCCCTCCTGCGCCGGGCCGATGAGAAGGATGTGAAGGGACATCACCCCACAGGGACCCAACAACCGTCCAGAAGCCCCATTTCACGCATAACGCGTTGGGCCTGGCGTTGTCAGATCCTTTAACGACAACTGATTACTGACGGAAGAGTGGCGCTTTGAAGACGTACCAGCGCGATTGCGTGACGAACGGAAGGGGGAGATTCTGTCTCCCTCCGAGCGGGTGGGACCGATCCATGCTCCTGAGCGGAGCCCCCCTCGCCTGCCTCCCCACCCTCCGAGTTCCGTCCGCCCGCCCGCCCTCCAACACGGACCTTCTTTCCCGCGACTGAGAATCCAATGAACCCTCCCCTCCCCGCCCCATTCCTCACCCTGTTCCGCGCACGGCTTGCTCCGTCGCTGCTGTTCCTGCTGCTCCTGACAATGGGACTCGGGACCCCCAGCCTCAAGGCGCAGGGGGTCGTGATCAACGAGGTGCAGTATCATCCCGCCAGCACGAACCTCCTGGAACAATGGTTTGAGCTGTACAATACCGGTGCGGCGGGAGTCGACCTCTCCGGATGGAGGGTCACCAAGGGGGTCGACTTCCTGTTCCCGACCAACACGATCCTTCCCGCGGGGGGATATCTGGTGGTGGCCGCCGATGCGGCGACGTTCATGGCGAAGAACCCGGGGGTGGCGAACTTTGTCGCCGGATGGACCGGGACCCTCGGGCACAGCCTGGAGATCTCGGACGCCAGCGGGGCCGTGGTCAATTCCATCAACTTCTACGACCAGGGGGACTGGGCCACACGCGTCCTGGGGGCCGACGGGGTGGTCGGAGCCCTGGATGCCTACAAGGGGCTCGGCTGGTCCTCCTACGCGTTGCATGACGGCCTGGGAGCCTCGCTGGAGCTCATCAACCCGGCGCTGCCAAACAACTACGCCCACAACTGGGGGGCGAATCGCCTCACCAACAGCACACCCGGCGCGGCCAACTCGATCCGCAGCGCGAACGTCGCCCCCTTCATCGCCTCCGTGACCCACCTGCCGGCCATCCCGCAGCCGACCGACCCGGTGACCATCACAGCGCGGGTCGTCGACGAGGCCCCCTCGGGGGTGAGTGTCAGCCTCCACTGGCGGGTCGATGGATCGCCGTCGTTCACCCTTCTGGCGATGGCCGACGACGGCGCCCATGGCGACGGTCTCCCCGGGGATGGCCTCTATGGGGCCATCCTGCCCGTGCAGCCAAACGGCACAATCGTGGAGTATTTCCTCACCGCCGCCGATGCCTCGGGCAACACCCGCACCTATCCCCTGTGGGTTGCCCCGGCCGACTCCACCCGCACGGCCAACCTCCTCTACCAGGTCGACAACGAGTCGGGCACCGGCGCCCAGCCCGTCTACCGGCTGATCCTCCGGGAATCAGAGCGGGCCTATCTCGAGACCCTGAGCAACAACTCCAACCTCGCCACCGGCCCCACCACTGACAGCGATGCGGAGATGAACGCCACCTGGGTCACGAGCGACAATGTCGTCGCCAACGGCACCACCACCCAGGTGCGGTACAATGTCGGCGTACGGAACCGGGGGCACGGGAGCCGCTTCTCCCGCCCGCACAACTTTCATCTCAACATCCCCTCGGACCGCCAATGGAAGCACCAGTCCGGAATCAACCTCAACTCCCAGTACGCCTACAGCCAGGTGCTCGGGAGCGCGGTCTTCCGAAAGCTGGAGGTGCCGATGGCCGATTCACGCGGGATCCAGCTTCGGCTCAACGGCACCAACCAGATGTCACTTCCGCTCCCGGACGTGAACTCCTTCGGGTCCTACGCCGCGAACGAGCAGTACAACAACGATTTCGTGCAGCGAACCTGGCCCCTGGACCCTGCGGGGAACTCGTACCGCGGCATCCGGGACCAGGCTGCGGGGGTGAGCGGCGTGGCCGACCTCGTCTGGCACGGGGCCAACTATGCGCAGCCCGCGTACACCAACGCCTACTACAAGCAGAACAACTTCGTTCAGAACGACTGGTCCGACCTCATCCAGCTGCTCGGCGTCCTCAACGGGGTGGCCCCCTACACCACGCCGGCCACGTACGCGGCGGACGTGCAGAAGGTGATGAACGTCGACCAGTGGATGCGCTACATGGCGGTCAACACCCTGCTCGACAACGACGAGACCTGCCTGGCCAACGGCATCGGCGATGACTACGCGCTCTATCGCGGGATGGTTGACCCGCGGTTCATTCCCCTCCCGTACGACCTCGACACCGTGATGGGCCGTGGGCTCACCCCGACCCCGCCCGGGCACTCCCTCTTCCGGATGACGGCGCTCGCGGCCATGGACCGGTTCATGAAGTCCCCCGAGTTCGCGCCGCGTTACTTCTACTGGCTCCGCCAGATGGCCGACACCACCTTCGCCCCCGCGGAGATGAACCCGCTCATCGAGCAGCTTCTCGCGGGCTGGGTGCCCCGGGCGAACATCGACAACATGAAGGCCTTCAACGCGGCCCAGCGCTCCGCCGTCCTGGCCCTCATCCCGGAGACCCTCACGGTCGAGAGCTCGCTCCCGCTCCAGAGCGGCTACCCCCGGTCAACCACGGCCACCACCCCGCTGCAGGGCTCGGCCCCCGCCATCGAGACCTGGAGCGTCCGGGTCAACGGCTCCCCCTGCGACTACACCGCCTGGCAGGGCCGCTGGACAAACGCCGCCGTCGCCCTTCACCCCGGGATCAACCGCCTGGTCGTCGAGGCGCTGGCCCGCGACGGCCGCAAGGTGGGGGAGACCAATCTGCTGGTCTGGTACGACGACAGCACCGTCGCCTCCGCCCCCGCCTCCATCTCGGGGAACGTCACGTGGACCGCGGCCGGCGGGCCGTATCAGGTGGCCTCCAGCCTCACGATCAACTCAGGAGCCACCCTCACCCTCGAGCCCGGCACCGCGGTCTATCTCGGCACCGGGGTCAACCTCACCATCGCCAGCGGCGGACGCCTCCTCGCGGAGGGAACCACCAACGCCCCGATTGTGTTCACCCGGGCCCCGGCCGACACCGGACGCTGGGGCGGGATCGTGATCAACGGCGGGGCCGGAACCCCGGAGACGCGGATCACCCACGCCCACCTCCAATACAACGGAACCACCGCGATCCACTCCTCGGGAGGGACCGTTTTCCTCGACTACCTGAGCTTCGGCTCCACCGACTTCCAGTACGTTTCCCTCGACGGATCCTCCTTCGTTCTGAGCCACTGTCACTTCCCAAACCCGACGACCCAGTTTGAGCCCGTGCACGGCACCGGCGGGATCAAGACCGGGGGGCGAGGCATCATCTACCATTGCTTCTTCGGTTTGCCCATCGGCTACAACGACGTGGTCGACTTCACCGGCGGCAACCGCCCCGGCCAGGCGCTCGTGCACTTCATTGACAACGTGGTCTCGGGGGCGAGCGACGACGGGTTCGACCTCGACGGAACCGACGCCTGGGTCGAGGGGAACATCTTCCTTCATGTCCACAAGAACGGGGCCCCCGACTCCTCGAGCGGCGTGAGCGGCGGCAACACCGGGGCCGATACGTCTGAGATCACGATCGTCAACAACCTCTTCTTCGACTGCGACCAGGCGACCACCGGCAAACAGGGGAACTTCTTCACCCTGCTCAACAACACCATCGTCCACCAGACTCACGCAGGGGGACAGGACACCGACGGGGCCGTGGTGAATCTCGCGGACGACGGGACCACCGAGGGGGTCGGAGCCTACCTGGAGGGGAATGTCATCTACGACATCGAGAAGCTGACCCGCAACGTGAAGGCCTCGATCGTCACCTTTACAAACAACCTGCTCCCGATCCCGTACACCGGACCCGGTGGGGGAAACTCCCTCGCCTTTCCACGGCTGAAGAAGGTTCCCACCGTGGCGGAGACGCACTTCAACACCTGGGAGGAGGCGCAGGTTCTCTGGGACTGGTTTCAGCTGATGCCCGGCTCCCCTGCCATCGGCACCGGCCCGAACGGGAGCGACCGCGGCGCGCTCCATCACTTCGGTGCCACCCTCTCGGGCGTGCCTCAGGGAACCAACAACCTCGGCACGGCGACGATCCATGTGGGAAGCCTCCGGACCGGCAGCGGCATCCCGACGGCCGGGTTCCCCGAGGGGAGCGGCTACGTCGCCTACCGCTGGCGCCTCGACACCGGGGCCTGGAGCGCCGAAACCCCCATCTCGACGCCGATCACCCTGAGCGGTCTCGCCCCCGGCCCCCACCACGTGGAGGTCTCGGGCAAGCGCGACAGCGGCCTTTACCAGGATGACCCCGCGTTCGGTGAGGACGGGTCCCCGACGGTTTCCGCGACCTGGGTGGTTGACCCCTCGCACGTCCCGCCCCCGGCCCCCGGGGTCCGGATCAACGAGATTCTCGCCTCCAACCTCACCACCCTGACCAACGCGGGAACCCTCCCTGACCTGATCGAGCTCTACAA
>DMJJ01000187.1:0-2418 GCA_003452185.1 Verrucomicrobiales bacterium
CGGGTGGCGATCTGGAATCGGAAGACCTCGAAAAACGTGGCAGCAAGGCCGGTCCCAAGGGAGTAGCCGACAAAACCGACCATCAGTGCCTGAAGGAGGATCATCCCGACCAAACGGCGGTTGGTCACTCCGATCGCCTTGAGGGCACCGAACTGCCTCAGGTTCTCGACCGTGAAGAGGTAGAAGGTCTGTCCGGAGACAACCAGGCCGATGAGCAGGGCGATCCCGATCGTGATGCCAAAGTTCACCGGGATGCCGGTGTGCTTCATGTAATAGCGGATGCAGTCCCAGCGAAACTCATCGCAGGTCCGGGCCCGCAGGCCGGTGGCGTCGTGGATCCGGCGGGAGAGCTCGGAAGGGGAGACGCCGGGGTCGGGACGCGCCAGCACGTAGGCCATCTGGCTGCGCTCCCGACCCAGGAAGTTGACGGCGAGCGAGTATCGGGCATGGGCCACGGGAAAGCTTGCGAACGGGGCGGAGGCGTCCGAGATGCCGACCAGCGTGACGCGGTGGTCGTTGAACTCCAGCGAGCGGCCGAGGATGAACGGCTCCCCGGGGTACAGAAGCGTGTAGCCCGCCTTGTCGATAATGACAGAATCCGGCTCGCGCAGGCTCTCCCACCTCCCCATGAGCATCGAGCGCGGGGCACCCACCAGGGTGGCGTCATCGACTCCAAGGACGACGGCAGCGGAGAAGTTGCCACTCTCGGTCCGGGCGACAGGCTGTCCCTTGAAAAGCCGGACGGCATACCGGACTCCCGGCACGCCGCGGACCCGCAGGAGGTCGGTGTCCTTGAGGGGTTTCGTCTCCTCGAAATACTGAGTGGCCGGGTCCATCACCCAGACGTCCGCATCGGTGACATCATAGACCTGGCTCCCGGTGCGGCGCATGATCCCGGCGAAGATGCTGGTCTGGTTCTCCAGGAGGAATGTGCTGAACGCGACGGCGAAAATCAGGCCGAGGTACTTGGCGGTGTCGCCAGTGAGCATCCGGATGGCGACGAAGTTCACGGCCGCCTCCCGGTAAAACTGCAAACCGTCGTGGGGACTGATGGCGCGCGATGCTCGGTTTTCACAGGGGATAGGCCGGGTTAAACAAGCCAGGAGGCCGCAGGAAAAATCTCGGCCCGGATCCGTCGGTCGGTAGCGGCGTAGTCAAACCGCGCCAGGACCGGTTTCCACCCCAGCCCGTCGCAGACGAGATCCTGGTTGAACCGCATGACGGAGATAGGGTCGGAGATGCGGGCCAGGTGCATCAGGTCAGGCTGGGAGGTGGCACAATGGGTTCCCATCGTGATGGCGATGAGGGCCAGGGTGACCTGCTCGGCCCTGTGGGTGCGAGGAAGGTCGCCGCACTTGATGGCATCCAGGGCGATCCGGTTGACCGCCTCGAAGCAGCGTGACGCCTGGTGGGAATGGTTCCTCTTCCGGTCCTCGGAGGCTTTCTCCCAGAAAGAGACCGACTTCAGCATCATCTCGACATTGAAGTAATCGCGGTGGTGCACCGCAAACTGGGCGCAGGCGAACCCGATGGCCCGCATGCGCTCCCGGGACCGCCCTTGAAAGCCGGAGGCCCGCTCGAACAAGTCGGCCCGCTCCCGGAGCGCGCGGGTTGAGACAGCCAGGGCCAGGTCCTCCTTGGTCGAGAAGTGGAGGTAGATCGTACCCTTGGAATACTCAACCGCCCCGGCAAGCTCATCGAGGTTGAGGTTCTGGTATCCATGCTTCAGCAGCAGCCGCCGGGCGTGATCGATCATCAACTCCTCCCGAACCATGCGCTCCCGCTCTTTTCTGGCCGCCGTCACGCTCATCGCGTGCAAAATGCAGCGTGTTTGACTCGGCGTCAAACTTTTTCTATGCGTTCTCTCCACGGGCGCCCATGTGCCTCTGCCGCCGGCACGAGTCGCGGTGGGCGGCGTTCCGACCCGTTCATTACCCCCCCTCATTTAATGCATGCCCCCAACCAATTGTTCGCGGCCTGCTCTGCGGGGTGGCGCACCCGAGAAACCAATCGACAGCACGCAGGCGGCCTGCTATCAGAATGGGACGGTTCTCCGAAGAACGGGCACTCCGGCGGCCCTCCACCAATGGGCCGCAGGGGAGCCTCCCCTTCCCTCGCGCAAGACCGGTTTGAGGGAGGGTGCTGGGCGGTCCTTTTTCCGCTAATGCCGGCGGGTTGGATTCACTGTTCTAAAGAGTGCCTTATGTAACACAGCAGTACTCCACCATCTCATGAAACCAAACCCTCACTCACTCCTCCCTGCCCTCGTCCTTGGGGCGGCCTGTCTGTTCGGGTCCGGGGCCTCGAGCCCTGCGGCCACCAGTTATCCCGCGACGGTGTTGTCGCAGCAGCCCATTGCGTACTGGCGGTTCAACGACGGGGGGCAGACCCCGGGGTTCGACACGGCGGGGGATCTTA